>JAOZUV010000204.1 GCA_029938505.1 Bacteroidales bacterium
GATTTTTTTTTGTAATCGGATTCCAATTTAATTAATGAGTCAGGTATCAGCGCATATTTTGCTTTTGATTCTATTAATGATTCTTGCAAACTTATTGCTTTATTTTTTGCTGAAAATTTATAAATAAGATGTAAATATTTCACATCTTGTGTTTTCTCAAAAAGTAATTGTAAGCCTGTAAGGGCCTTTGCATAATGTTTTTTATGTAGGGTGCTTCGGGTAAGTTTACTTCCCGAGTTATTTATTTTATTTCTAATTAATTCTTCGGCCTCCGTATATGATAATATGGTATTGTGTAATGCTAATAGTAATAATTCAAGATCTTCAGGATCTTTATTATTGTCAATCCATGTTTTAAGTAATCTTATTTTTCGCGATAATATTGGCATTAATTCAGGTAAATTTATACTTGATATAGTATTCATTTTTTGATGATAATTTGTAATAACTCCTTCAGGGAAATTAAGTTGAAGTGATTTCTGAAGATAAGTCATGGATGTTTTATAATCACCAAATAAATTTGTATAAGCATCAGATAAATTTTCATAGAGAATAATTAATAATCTGCTTCTTTTACCATAAGTCTTTTCAATAACATTTATTCCACTCTCTAAATGTTTAATTCCTATTTTATTTTTTTTGTATTTTATTTCAAATCGCCCTAATTCGCTGTAAGCTATCGCTCTATAGTAATCAGAAATTGAATTTCCCCCTTTAATAGCTAAGTCAACAGCTTTGTTTAGATGGTATTCTGCTAGCATTAATGAGTCAATATTGATATAGGTTCGTCCAAAGTTTGAATATATGTTGATTAATTGATTTGATGGTGTATCTGCTAATAAGTTTTCGGCTCTTATATAGAAATTAATAGCGGCTTTACTTTTTCGTTGATATAAAAAAACGTTTCCTATATCCGTTAGCGTTTTGGCTTGTTCAATTGGGTTTTTTATTCCTGAAAGGGAGTCATGATTCAATTTAAGCTTATAATAATAAATGCTTTTTTCATAATCACATGTTGCAGTATAATGTTGTGCAAAACTAAAATATGTTATCGATTTTTGGCTGGGAATATTTGGGTCGCAATTTCCCAATGCTTCAAAAAGCGTTTCTTCAGCTTTCTTCGAAAAACCGTTATCTCTGTATAAAACACTTAGTTGGTATAAATTAGAATAAAATTTTCTTTTTTTATCTCTTTTTGGATAAGACGATATTGATTTGGTTAAATATAACAAAGCCGAATCAGATTTATAGGTCATATTGTAAGCGGTATACTTCATATATTCTAAAGACCCCATATCTATTGAATCGTAATTGTGTTTTTTTGCAATAATCATCGCACTATCCGAAAATTCAATTCATCTATTATACTTATCGGTTGTATCTGTAAAATATACGGAGGCTGCTTTTGCCTTAAAATATTGATATTTTATAAAATCATCGGCTATATGGTGTTTGCTAATTAGTCGTTTAGATTTGTTTAAATAATACTGAGAACTGTCATTTTTGTTTTCGTACCTATGGGTTTCTGCCAAATAGATATTTGTCAAAGTCATCTTTTTATAATCCTTGTTATGGGAGGCGTTTTTGGCAATTTTTGTATAATATTTTTTCAGTTGAGAAATCTTTGGTGAATCATATGAAATTTTGTATTGGTGTGGAGATATCAGTGAGTCGGTTGTTGTTTGCGAATATAAGTTATTCGAGCAAATATTTTGAAAGCTTATGAGTAAAACGAACAAAATGATGTTTTTATCTAAGCTCATACTGTTTAGGTAAATTAATAGGTTTAGGCGAAGATAAAAATAATCGGAGATATATTAAAAAAACCGTTGAATTTATCGAGACTATTAGCGCATTTGGGTATAAAATAGTAAGCGGTTTTCGAAAAGCTTTAATAGAGTAGAAACTAATTAAAAACTAAATTATGAAATTTTCAAAAGACGAAAATTATTGGATGCTATATAAACGTGGCATTTCTTCTATTACAAATGTACCTGATGAGCCTGATGATCCTCCTCCTCCTCCTCCTCCTCCTCCAGATAATCCTCCTCCAAATTCTCTAGGATAAAATATAGAAAGCCAGTTAATTAATTAGCTGGCTTTTTTATATAGCATTCATGTTTTCTCTTTGAGAAATCGGAATTTATAAAAAGGACTTATATAAATTGTAATTTTCATCATCGAAACAAATAAAGTATACTTTTTCGGGATAATTGTTTTGATTTAAAAATTCACTCACCACTTTAATGGCAATCGTTGCCGCTTCTTTTTTTGGGAAGTTATAAACGCCAGTACTAATATTTGGAAAAGCCATGCTTGAAATTGAATGTTTCTTAGCAAGTGTTAAACTTTCTTTATAACAGGAGGCGAGTAAATTAGCCTCATTATTTTGTCCATCCTTATATATTGGTCCAACGGTATGGATGATATATTTTGCAGGTAATTTGTAGCCTCTTGTAAGCTTTGCTTGTCCCGTATTACAGCCATTTAATAAGCGGCATTCTTTTAATAACTCAGAGCCTGCCGCTCTATGAATGGCTCCATCAACTCCACCACCTCCAAGTAAACTTGTATTTGCTGCATTAACAATGACATCGACTTCAAGTAGTGTAATATCTGTTTTGATTAATTTAATTCGATGATGTATGTTATTCATCTTTCAGAACAAATAGTTGAGATGTTTCGTATTTGACAACTTTTATTTTACTCTCTTTATCAATAAATCCACTTAAAGCAGTGGCATCAAAATAGTTTCCTTCAATAGTTACTTTTCCGGCTGGTCGTAGATTTGTATTGGCAATTCCTGTTTTTCCAATCATCTCAGTATATTTCAAATCTGCCGAAACAAAACCTTCGCTTGCTTCTTGGGTGTTTGCCAAAGATAATTGACCGAAAATAGTAGTCGTAAAAATTATTTTACTGAATTTTATGGAGACAACGATTGCAATAAAAATAGCAGTGATTACTGTGAATAATGCTTTTAATAATTGATCTATATTATTTAATTCTCCATCAAATTTTAGAGTGCCTACCATACTTAAGGTAAGTCCAGTAACAATCAGGAAAATCCCTGAGATACCTGCAACCCCAAATCCAGGAATAGCAAATATTTCAACAGCAACTAAAATTACTCCTGCGAAAAAGATTGCAATTTCCCAATTAGCAGCCAAGCCTTCCATATAAAGTGGAGCAAAATAAAGCAAGGCTCCAATAATTGCAGCAGCAGATGGAAACCCAAGACCTGGAGATTGTAATTCAAAATAGATACCTCCAATAATTAACATGATTAGAATGCCAGAAATATATGGTTTAATCAAAAATCCAATTGCATAATCTAGAGAAGTCAATTTTTGTTCAATAATTTCATAATTATTTATGCCAGCAAGTTCTAATACTTCAACAATTGTTTCAGCCTGTCCTTCGCAAAATCCATTTTTAATGGCTTCTGAAACAGTAAACGTTAATACACTCCCCGAATCAATAACATTTTCAATTTTAATTCGAGGATCAACCATTGCTTGGGCAATATCGGGATCTCTATCATTGGCCTCAGCCGTTGAGCGCATTAGTGAGCGCATATATGATTGATATTTATCGGCAACCACTTCACCCGTTTGGTTCACTACTGTTGCTGCTCCTATGTTTGCTCCATTGCGCATATAAATACTATCGCATGCAATCGAAATTAGTGCTCCGGCTGAGGCAGCATTATTATCGATAAAAACCATAGTTGTAATTGGCGATTGCATCAAAATTGTGCGAATCGAATCAGCTGCATCCATTAACCCACCGTAAGTATTCATGTGGATTAAGATATAGTCTGCGGATATTTCTTTAGCTTCTTTAAGAGCCATCTTGGTTTGCCGCCAAACTGGAGGAGCAATTTCTTCTTTAATATCGAATTTGTAAACGATTGTTTTGGAACTATCCTTTTGTGCAAAGCTTGAAGAAGCTAGGATAATAAAGAGGTTCAATAGTAATAAAGAACCATATTTTGAGATTGATTTCATTCGTTAAAAAAAATTAGTGAAAGATAGAAAAACGAAATTTTATTTATGCATTCTTTTATAAAGCTTTTTCCATGATCTTCTTCGCCAATATTCTATGCCCCAGTATTTACCCCAACGAATGTTAGTCCAAAGTCTTTCATGAGCATAATACATTAGTAATTTGGCAACCATTTCAATGGAGGTAACAAATGTGGCCGTTTCTAAAACTTCCCCCATTGATTTATCCGAATATCGTCTGAAAATTACAAAAGTGATTAAAAATGTAGTTCCAGATGCTATTAACCTCCAGCTAATAGCCTTCATGATACTCCTTATCGGACTATCTTTTTCTTTTCCTTGTTCTATTTTAAACGAAGGTTGGTCGGGCATAATTTTTTTAATCAGTAAATTAGTATAACAATGATAGTTAATTTGAACTATTTAAGCAAAATATTTTTTGATACTCTCAAAGAGTTCTTCCTGAATATTTTTGTTTGATGTGATAATTTCTCTTCCGTAAAGATAGTCTTTTCCTCCATTAAAGTCTATGCATTTCCCCCCAGCTTCCTGAACCAGAATTATCCCTGCAGCAACGTCCCAGGGGTTTAATCCATATTCGTAAAAACCGTCAAATCTTCCGCAAGCAACATAGGCTAAATCAACTGCTGCAGAACCTAATCGTCTGACGCCTCTTGTATTTTGCATAAAATATTTGAACAATTGAAGGTATTCATCCAATCGACTGTAATCATAATAAGGAAAACCTGTTGCTAATAATGAATCATCTAATTTATCAGTGTTTGAAACCTGAATTTTTTTACCATTTAAAAAGGCACCTCCATTTTTCCAAGCATAAAAACACTCATCTTGATTGATCTCATAGATTACTCCTGAGATAATTTCATTTTTATGAGCCA
>JAOZUV010000205.1 GCA_029938505.1 Bacteroidales bacterium
AAGTAGGGTGGATATAAATAATTTTACTTTCATTTGAGAGTTAATCTTTAAATACTACAAATAAGATTTCGTTTTTATTGATTGCGAATCTTTCAATATTTTTTTCTTTAATTTTAGTTGATGGAATAAATTCTTTAACTCTAAAACCGATTTCGCTTAACCGATTAACGTAATCTTTTCCATAAATTCTTACATGATCAAATTGTCCAAAATGTGCTTCTCTTTCTTTTGGATCAGTAATAGTAGGGTTTTCATATGTCTTATCCAATAAATGTGATATTGGAACTTGTAAAATAGCCCAACCTCTTGGCTTCAAAACCCTGAATAATTCTCCCATAGCCTTCCGATCATCATGAATATGTTCCAAAACATGATTACAAAAAATGACATCAAAAGAATTATCCTTAAAAATTAGTTCTGTAATATCTATAAGTGAAATATTTTTTGAATAGTAAAACCCTTCATGGTATTTCACTCCCGATTGATAATTAAGATTCTTTAAACTTGATAAAAGAGATTTTAAACTACCAGATGGTGCTATATGTAAAACGCTTAGCTCTTCTTCAAATATTGGAGAATATTTTTTTAAATATGTATAAATAAGTCGATCACGATCAGTTGAGTAGCATCGAGGACAAATATTATTTGGTCTGCGACCTGCTCCAATAATTTCCTTTTCTTTAATTACCGGTAGATCAAATCCACCATCTAATAATTTTCGAAATGTATTTCCACAAAAAGGGCATTCATATTTGCGACCATAATAATAAAGACTCATTAAACGTTGCCAAATCCCACGAAGTACTTTAGCTAAACCAAATGGTATTAATTTTTTAATTAGAGATTTCATAATAATAGGCTTTGAACACTTTAAATAAAAATAATTTGTTTGCTAATCATCCCAAATTTGCTTTCCAAAGTAAGAAAATAGGTTCCTGATGGCAATTTATGCTTTTGAATTTCAGCAGTATACATTTTTACATCTTGCATTTCTGATACCAATAGCATGACAGTTTTGCCGTTTAAATCTAAAACACTTAGTTTAATAAAGAGTGGTTCTTTTAATTCATACCTTATTAAAGCAGATCCTGAAATTGGATTTGGACTCACATCGTATAATATAATTCTTTTGTTGGTATAAAGGTTACCCTCATTAATGCTTATTCGTGAATCGTGCGATTCGTATGCTCCAATATCATATGCTCCACCAAAGGGTCTAGATTTATTATCAATATCAAAACTTAGGCTCCAATTGCTCAGGTTCCGTCCAGTATTAACGGCAGGAGAAAAAGCATCTAAATCATAATCTTCAATTGATGGATTAATAAATTTAATTTCTGCCTCATTATTGCTTAGTAAATTATTGGCACGCTGATAGTTGTTTATTAAAAGATTAATATTTAAATATGAGTTATCGTCTAAGATACTGTAAGATGATGGTTCACTAATAATATTATTATAAATCTTATATGAACTTATCGATACATTTGTCAACTTGATTCCATGTGTTTTAGGGCTTATGATAGTATTATTATAAATAAGCATTTCAGCATTGGGAGATGTAACAACATTGCCCACCCATATTCCATGTTTAGGAAAGTTTGTAGAACCATCATTAGGATGATATGATATTCCTGGCCGTACTATAAGGTTATTGTAGATTTTATGATTACCAAATCCTAAAACATCAATTCCATCTCCTTTTCCATCAAATATTTTATTGTTATAACAATCGCAATCGCTCCCTCCACCTATTAGTATGCCACTCATTTGACCGCTTGCTTCTTTATAACTATCGTTTCTAATAACATTATTATAAATAAAACAATCATTAGTTGCTGAGCTAACTTGTATCCCATCCCAACCTGTATTTTCGACAATATTATTATAAACCCAAACACCTTCAATTACATGAGGCAGGAGTGTTCCACAACCAATATCATATCCAGTATACCATGAACTGCCAATATACATACCTTCATCACCTATATCATGTAAATAACAATCATGGATTTTAATATCATACATGGTGAAGTTTTCACGAGTTGATTCAGGAGTTGTACATGTTGGATCTGTTTTAATATAGATCCCAGCAATATTAATGTCATTAATTTCTACCCGCTCCATTTCAAAATTAGTACTTAAATTATCAACCGAAAGACCAGTTCCCTCACTTACTCCATCCACATGAATACCATATTGATGGGATGAATGCCCTGAACCAGTTAATTTGATATAAGAACAATCTTGGAATTTTATTCCGTAATATCCTGGATCGATAGCATTAATAATAACTTGCCCATTTTCATTTATAATTACAATAGGATTGGAAGAATTACCGTGAATAAATCTAAAAAGCAAATAATCTCTTGGACCAGATAACAGTTTAATAGTGTCACCAGGATTAATAGTTGTTTCTATACCATCTACTATGTACGTTGATGCATTAATTTCATGAGAAACAGCAAAAGCATTTGTACTTATTAAAAGTAAAATTATAGCCCAAAGCTTATATCGTTTTTTTATTTTCATTTCGTATATCAAGCAATTTATTTTCCTCGCTTTGCTCGCTCCCAATTAACAGATTGTTTTCCTTTTAAAAATCTTTTTAATCCAAGAAAAACAGAAAGATTCATTATAAAGAAATAATAAGGAATAAATAATAATTTAATTTTAATCTCTTTATTTTCGAAGTACCACCCTAATAATGCTAACACATAAAAAACTATTTGACCGTAAAATAAGAATGTAAATATGTCATCAAAGTTCAAAAAGCCAGAATTGTAAGTAATGTAAGTATTTATAATTAACAATAGAGGCAAGGCCAATGGAGCTAAAGTCCAACGAAGTACCCGATGAGAAATGTATTGAAATGATAATAAACCGTATTTAAAAAAATTAAGTAAAGCAAGCAAACGTAAAATTGATTGGATACCACCAGCCGAGATTCGAATTTTTCGCTTCAATTCTTCCTTTACATTTGCTGAAGATGTTTCAATAGCGTATGCTTCAGGGTCGTATTGAATAGTATAACCTCTCATAGCAACCCTCAATGAAATCATAAAATCATCTAAAAGAGTATCTTTTTCAACATGTTCGAAAAGCTCAGTACGAATAGCAAATAACTCACCTGCAGCACCTACAACTGAATAAAGCTCTGCATCCCATTTTTTCAAAGTAGATTCATATTTCCAATAAATTCCTTCGGTACCAGCAGCAGTATCTTTATCTTTTTGATAAATTCTTTTCTCACCAGAAACACAACCTACTTTTGGATCGCTAAACATATTTACAATTCGCTGAATAGATTCTTTTCCAAGCATTGTATTTCCATCTGAAAATATAACAATAGGGCTTTTAACAAATTGCAACCCACGATTCATCGCACCAATTTTTCCACCTCGCGCATCTTCATGATAAACCTCAATCCCCATATCAGAATACTCTTTAAGAATATCAGGAGTTCCATCATCTGAACCATCAGTAACCCACACTTGTTTTACTTTATCTTTTGGATACTTAAGCTCTAAAGAGTTTTTAACTTTATCACGTACATAATCTTTTTCGTTGTAAGCTGCTACAAATAATGTGACTTCTGGCTCATAATTAGGAATAGTTTGTTTTTTTCGCCCAATTTTTAATAATCTTTTAATTTTAATCATAAGGAATAAAACGATTCCATATCCTATGTAAGCATAGAATACAATGAATAATAAAATCCAGAAAATAATTTTAAAAGTGATCATAGCTTATGATTTTAGTTAATTTTTCTAGCAAACATATTAAAGGAGTCTATCGATTTAAATTCAAAATCTGCATATTTTAATAAGGTGTTTTTAACTTCTTCTACTCCAGCATGTTTTACTTCAATGATATAGCAGATATTAGGTGTTATTTTGATAAATTGCTGCATTCCCTCAATGACACTCACTTCCATTCCTTCTACATCAATTTTAACCAATGCACTTTTAAAATCTAGAAGATCTTCTATATGAAGCATATCGAATACTTTAATTCCAACTTCTTTTTCAATGGTCTCCAAACTTAAATCATATTTACTAGCTGCTCCGGTATTGTAATGATTAAAATTAAATTTAACTGTTTCATCTTTGTTACCAAGTCCATAATTATATGCCTTGATAAGATTAGTATAATTATTTAGCTCAATATTTTTAAGTAGTGAATTAAAATTTATGTTGATTGGTTCAAATGCTAGAGTTTTAACACCAGATTTAGCAGCAACTAAACTGTACAAACCACAATTTGCACCAATATCAATTACAATGTCTTTATTTTTTAATTCCTTTCGAAACAACTTAACAGCAGCAATTTCATAAGCTTTATTTGCCATTTTAAAGTCCATTGTTTGCTTACGAACAAAAAATTTTCCATAATAAGTATTAGCTATTAAGTTATTTGAATTGCTCTTACCAGAAATTAAAGATTTAAATAATATCCAAATTAATCGAAATTCCCCATTTTGTATATAGTCGAATAAGTAGACCCATATAATTAAAAGCTTTCTAAAGTACCATTTTATTACTACTCTTTTTCCGTAATAATCTAAATTTTCTCCCACTTTTTCGTCTTTGAGTTATATTGTTTAATTAATTTAGCAGGGTTTCCTGCAACAATTGAATAGGGAGGAACATCCTTAGTGACAATACTTCCTGCAGCAACAATGGAGTGTTTACCAATTAAAACACCAGCCACAATAACAGCATTTGCACCTATCCATGCTTCATCTTCAATACGAATTTCAGCTGTTGTAACTTTTTGATCATGAATTGACATTGTAATATCTTCATATCCGTGATTCAAACCAGATAAAACTATATTTTGTGCAAACATTATATCATTTCCAATAGTTATTGGACCTATGAGAGTATTAC
>JAOZUV010000206.1 GCA_029938505.1 Bacteroidales bacterium
ATAAACGGGATATGGATAATAGCTACCACCCCATTGAGGACGCTGATAACGATCAAAGAAATTCCATTTTAATAAACAATCTTCGGATTGTGGTTCGAGTAAATAAGCCACTAAATTGCCTAGTTTTTGCGATGTGCGAACCAAAAACGTCCCAGCTTTAAATTTTTTCTCGATAGTTTTAAAGCTACCTTTTACTTGATTCAAATAATGACCTTGATTGATTCGGTTTTCGGGTTTAACTTCTTCGTAAATAAATTGATCAACTTGAAGTTTAATATCCTCATTTAAGCGTTCAACTTTGATCCCATGATTGTTTAAATTTTCAAGAATGTTTTTATCAGAGATGTTAATGAGATAAGCATACGGAAATTTGATTTGTTTTGTTGGGAAATAGTCAGCGATATAAGGAACCGTAACGGTGTGTTTTCGATCTGTTTTACGATATCTTCGGCGACCGTTCTTGTCCGTATATAATTCTGCCTCAAATGCCTTTATAGTGACCTTTTCAGGGATGGGGACACCCTCGTATTCTATTGCAAACGAATCTTTAACATTAGGTCTCAATCCTCTTTGAATGCAGAGTGCATCGGCCTTTGCAATAGCTTTTTTCATTTCTTGAGTATTAGCAGCTGCATAATCCAAAATAGAATGAAGTAAATAATAGCAACCCATCACTCTAGATTTGTAATCAGCATAAACATAATTTTCGTTTAAAATTGAAAACCGATTACGAAGACCTATATAATTGGTTAAATAACGTGGTGCTGAAGCATATGAAATCCAACCTTTTTCGGGTTTAGTACGATCAATAAATTCGCCATAAAAACAATTTTCAACCTTGTATTCGTCACGTAAATGATTATTCACAAAAGGCATCATTTTATCGCGCATATAATTGAAGATTACGATCTCCATTTGGATTCATCATCCATGTAAAAGTTACGGGTTCTTCGTGGTATGAGCCATTGGTTGTATGACAATCTACGGTTAAAGCCGGATCCCATTTATTAAAAATATTCGAAAGTAATCCTTTGAGTTCGGGAGTTTCAACCTTTAGTCCATCTCTATTAATATCGAGCTGTTGCCCATTAAAACGGACACCAACACCATTTTCTGGTCCGTTTTGGTTGGTTCTGTTTTGTTTACTTATTTGATCGTTTCCATCAGGATTTAGGATAGGGACGATTAGTATGATTAGATTGTCAAAAATTTTGGCATCCATTTTTTGGAGCAGATCACGAGCTAGCATTAAGCTGGCTTCTTTACCTTCTACCTCACCAGCATGGATGTTGGCTTGAATATAAACGACCATTCGTGAATCGTTCTTCAAATCTTTTGGACTTTTGGGCATAGGATTTGCCAGCATCAATAATGGGATTTCTTTCCCCAATTCGCTGACAGCAAGTGTCTCAACTTTAATATGTTTTGATTGTGTTTTAAGCTCATCAATAAATTGAACTACATCATTAAATGTAGATGTAGATTTGAAATCAGATTTTTCGGCGATGGTTAATAGATTCGTAGCAAAACTTGTTGTTGTAAGCACAAAAAGGAGTGCTCCAAAAAGTATTTTTTTATTCATCGTATATAATTTTTAGCAAATCAAATGTAGCTAAAATTATTTTTTAAGAGCTAGGAGTTGGATGGAATTTAGACTTAAATAGATGAACAGCTGAAATATCTCTGCAAAATATAGCACTAGATATTTGAGCTATAAGGAGTGCGATTAATAATACTTCGGCCAAGGGTTACTTCATCAGCATATTCAAGTTCATCACCAATGGAAATTCCACGTGCAATGGTTGAAATCTCAATATTAAATTCCTTGAGTTGTTTGTAAATATAGAAATTAGTAGTATCGCCCTCAATGGTTGTTGATAAAGCCATCACTACTTCTTTAATGTTTTTGTTTTTAACTCTATCCACTAGTGAATTAATTGTGAGGTCTTGCGGACCAATTCCATCCATAGGGGAGATAATTCCACCTAAAACATGATAAAGGCCTATAAACTGGGAAGTGTTTTCAATAGCCATAACATCTCTAATATCCTCAACTACGCAGATGATATTTGGATCACGCTTTGGATTCGCACAAATCTCACACAATTCTGAATCGGAAATATTATGACATTGTTTGCAATGCAAAATTTCGTTTCGCATACGGATGATACTCCGTCCAAAATTTTCAACATTTGCTTTATCTTGCTTGAGTAAATGTAAAGCTAATCGCAAAGCACTTTTGCGCCCAACACCTGGTAGTCGGCTCAATTCATTGACAGCTTCTTCTAATAGTTTTGACGAGTAAGAATTCACAAAATGTTTTTTAGATTTGTAGAGTGCTAAATTAAGCTTTTTCCTAATAAATACTTTAAATTTGCGTTAGTTTAAAATGATATCTATGAAAAAACACTCCTTAATAATCTTTCTTTTTTTGTTTGTATTTTCTGGATTAATAGCCCAAGAGGTCGATCGTAATCAAACAGATGATAAAGGTCAAAAACAGGGCTTTTGGAAAAAATATGACGAGATGGGTTATGTCCGTTATGAAGGTCAATTTAAAAATGATATCCCGATAGGAGAGTTTAAATATTTTTATCCTACTGGAAAAATTAGAGCTATTTCAAAGATGTCTAATGAAGGAAAAGTGTCGCACACTAAACTATTTCATCGAAATGGAAAACTAATGGCTGAGGGAAAATATTTTCAGCAGAAGAAAGATAGTATTTGGAATTACTATAGTGAATATGATGGAGTTTTGCTTTCAACAGAGATTTATATTGAAACAAAAAAGAAAGGAGTGTGGAAAAACTTTTATCCTGATGGAACGGTTGCTGAAGAAATCAACTATACAAACAATGTGAAAAATGGTATTTGGAAACGCTTTCATACGGATGCTGCTGTAAAACTTGAAGGTAATTATCTGAATGATTTAAAAGAAGGAAGCTTTAAATTATACCATCCGAACGGGCAATTGGAAGTAAGTGGTACTTACAAAAAGGGTTTGCAAGAAGGACTCTGGATTCAGTTTGATGAAAATGGGAAAAAGCTGAAAGAAGAAAATTATAAAATTGGTAAACTTGTTTCAGCGACTGATTTTTAGACTGAATAAAATTCTCCGATTTAGAGCTCGTCATATGCAATAAATCCTTTAGGGGAAATGTCTTTCAGTGCTTCGCGTGGATTGTGAAATTCTTCGCTATCGTAAATTTGGCGCAGTAGCTTTTCGCGATTCTGATTATCTGCCAAATGCGCAATACCCACCGCATGTTCGGCCAAATTAAGTCCTTTTGGATTAAAGGCTCCATTTTCGGTAACAATGATTACAGGATCAGCTGCAATAGCTGTTGTTGTGATGCCTTCCGGGCATAGATCAACAATTTTAGCTTGACCTTTATTCGTTGTCGATTTCATAGCGATAATAGCATTGCCACCTTTGGATAAATAGGAACCTCTTAAATAATTGGCTTGCCCCCCAATTCCACTATAAATCATTCTTGCTTTTAGCGAATCAGCCCAAATATTTCCATGTAAATCAACACCCATAGCACTATTAATGGCTGTCATATTTGGCTGTTGGGCAATATTTAAAATACTATTGGTAAAGTCAGATGGCCGGCTTTGAACAGAACTATTGTAATTATACCAGTCGTAACTTTTTTTATCATCACCTAAAAAAATGGTGGCCATCGAAAAACGCGTACTTAGGTGTTTGTTAGTAACTACGCCAGCTTCTACCAATCGTCGCATAGCATCCGAAAACAACTCTGAGAATATTCCGAGATCTCTTACTCCTTTTTTTATAATATTATCCGTAACGGCTTTGGGCACCTCTCCGATACCGTATTGTAAAGTTGTACCATCGTGAATATATAGCTCGGTAATTAGTCTTCCTATTTTAAGGGCTTTTTCGTCGGGTTTCTTAACTGGGCTAAGTGGTATCTCATAATCTGATTCAATCAAATAATCAATCTCACTTTCGTGAATAGTCGTTCCAATAATAAAAGGCATTTGGGCATTTTTTTCGGCGATTATCACTCCCTTATTTTGGTTGGCTATTTCAACGGCGGCCTGCACGCCTTCAACTGTTGTTCCATAACTATAATTTCCACCTATATCAGGACCGCTTACCGAAATAAAAACAACATTAGGTTGGATATTTTCCTTAAGCTGACGTGGAATGTCAGATAAGTGAATTAATTGGTACGAAGCTCTTCCATCGTTCATGGCTGCTCGAGAATGTGGGCCATTAAAAATAATACGGTGGGTGATGCGTTCACATACTTCACGATCAAAAAGTTCGCCAATATCTCCCAATAGCAAAACACTTAATAGCTCAACATTTTTAATGTTTTTATCCTTGGCCAGTTGTTTTAATAAGAGTTTTGGAGTGGCTGCATTACCAGCTGTATAAATAATACTTCCTTCTTTGATGATTGAAGCATTTATAACATCTTCAATATTTTTTATTAACTTCATATTGATGTGGGATATCTATAAATTAAAAATAATTTAGTAACTGATCAATGTTTTTTATGACTTTACGCCCGGTTTGTTCTAAACGCCGAAAATTTTGATGTCCATTAGAAATAAGGATACAATTGCAATCAATAGCTTTTGCTACATCATGATCGTGTATGGTGTCGCCAATCAAGCAACAAGTTTTAGGATTTAATCCATTCTTTTCTAAAATCGAAATAGCATTTTCAAGTTTACCCGCTGCATAATGATTATTAATGCCTGATATTTCATCAAAATAATGATGAATGCCTTTTGCTTTAACAGAAAAGGTTAATGATTTGTGCTCCATTGCAGAGATGATAATTTGTTTGAAGTTTTTGCTTCTAAACCTTTCTAATACAACATCTACAAATTGGTGTAGAGGTGCA
>JAOZUV010000009.1 GCA_029938505.1 Bacteroidales bacterium
GATTATAAAATTGATTGGATGTATTAAATTGTTCGGCATTTACCAAGGACTTTCCAGAACGATAATTATAGTTAGCCGTAAGACTGATGGTTGATTTTATAGCTGCAAAATATTTGCTAGTTTGCCCCCGCAAATTATGAGACCTCGTTTTATTAGGAAGATAAAAGGCTTCTAAAATGCTTGTCCCATCCGCATTAATGCTATTGCTATACATTAGGTTATTATCACGGATACTATACGTATATCGGAAAGAATTAAAAAATGAACTAATGGGATTGCGGTAGGACAAAAATGTTGAAAAATTATGTGAAGAAGTTTCTGAAATGGGTGCTGCATTTTGACTAAGGCTGCGATAGCTTTTCAAAAGATAGCCATAATTTATTCGGTCAATATTGCCTAGATTATTGTCATAACTCCACGAACTCCACAACTTCCAGAAACTATTGATTATATAATAAACCGATAAACTGGGGTCGAAAAAAAAGCGATTGAGTTTTTGTTTCTTATTTAAAGCCTTATCTGATAAGTTTACTGATCTCCAACTAAAGGGGAATGATGCGTTAATAGTGAGTCTTGAACGTTTGTACTGAATATTTGTTCCTATATAAGCACGTGTATGATGCGCTTTCAATGTGTTTCTAAATTCATTCCCGATGATTGTATTAATACCTTCTGAATCAATCATAATATGGCTTTCCATTTCTTGCTTTCGGTAGGCAATCCCAATGTCAGGAGTAAACGAAAACCGATTCAATGATAAAGTAAAACTTGCTGAATGATCCAAATAAAGACGTTTTAAGTCTATCTGTTGAACAACTTCCTCATAGGGATTGTTGTCATTTAGTACGTCCTCAAATTGCCCCGGATTGATGGATAAGCTATGAGGACTATGGTCGTAGGAAATATAGGAGTCAAACGATATTAAATGTTTTCCAATGGCGTTTATTGATTTCAAATCGTTTGAAAATGATTTTAATGGATTTTTTAAGCTTTGATTAATCGCTTTATTATCTGTTAAAAGCATTCCTGTTTGTTTGTCCCAGCGCGACTGAATTTTGAGTTTATTTTCCAGAAAATTATTTTTCGCATTACGACTAAGGGTAAATTCGCTTTTTAAATAATTATGATGAATATTGTTATGTATGTTTTCGTTAAATACCAAGGTATCCGTAGGCGTATACAAACTTCGTTGCTGACTGGCTTCTTGTTGTTGACGGTCGTTAATATAATACAGATTAAAGCGGAGTTGGAAGTCGTTACTAAGGAGTAGCAAACCATTGAAATTAAATAAATGTGCCTTATTATCGAGATAACGATTTTGTTTAATCCCGGGAGGTCGTGCAGATTGCACACTCAATAAACGAGGTTTTTCGTTTGGGCGCTCCGAGTTTTGAACATAATCTTGAATAGTTAATCGATTGATTTGTTGAGCAACATCATTACCCGTATTATTGCTTTGATAAGAGGTGACCACCTGAAATTTTTTACTAAAGATCATAGGAGTTAAATTTACATCCCAAAGTAAAGGTGTCATGCCAATTCCTAATTTTCCGGTACCTGTGGTGGTAAAGTCTTTTTTTAATTTTAGGTTTAGTGAAGCTTGATGTGATTCAACTCTTTTTTCTAAAATTCGAATGGGTTGATGATTCTCCATGATCTCGACGGTACTAACGGTACGATGAGGTAAGTTTTTGCTAATAACGCGATAACGTCCATCCATCAAATCGAGACCTTCCACATAAAACTTTTTAAGCGCTAATCCTTGATACAAAATTTGTCCATTATCCTCTATTTCAATGCCCGGCATTTTACGCAAAACATCCTCAATAACCTGATCTTCTTTTCCAGCAAAGCTGCTCACTAAATAGCTGAGGGTATCGCCTTTTCGGATGATGGGTTTTGCTTTTACCGTAAAGGAGTTAAGCTGCTTAACATCCGCTTTCAATTCAAAATCTACATTTTGTGAAACATTGGCAATACGACGAACAACTTTTTCAAATTGTATGGAACTAACTTCAATATCGAGACTGTCGGAACTTATCTTATGCTTGCATTGAAATTCTCCCTTTTCGTTACTCACAGCAAAGGCCATCAATATTTTGCTGTGTGGCAGATAAACTAAAATGTTGATGTTAGCTATGGCTTCCCCTTTGGTGTTTTTAATCTGTCCTTCTATGATCTGCTGACTCCAAACATTTTGAGAAATAAGGAGGATGGAAATAAGGCTTATTATATTTCTTAGATTTTGAATCTTAATCATCAGTTTTGTTATTTATTTTAATCATTGAGATTCTGAATAAAGCCTTTCAGGCTTTTCCAGAATGACGCATGATTTGTTTTGCCATCTTAATTTTTTCTGTCGTCATGCTGAATTTAATTCAGCATCTCATGAACAAGGACGAAGAGATTCTGAACCGAAGCTCAACCTAGCCAATAAAATCTTTCAGAGGCCTGGAAAAGGGTTGCACCTTAAGGTGCAACCCTTTTATTTTAACTCAATATGATTATTACGAGAGGCCTCTCTTTTTGCAGCAATTTGCTGAGCGGATTCATCCCCACCTTTTTGTTTAATTAGATTTGCAATGCTATTGCGACTTGCTTCTCTCGCTCTAAGAAATTTTTGTCTTGTTGTTTTAATATACGGATATTCGTTAAACTCAATCATTAAATCCGAATCAGCGATTTCTATGCCTGTTAATTCAAATACATAATGCTCACGGCTGTCGTAAATCTTTATAATAAGTCCCGGGAGTCCATTGAATTTATAGGGGCCATCTTTAAAAGGAATGTCTGCACAAAACCAGGCTGTCCATTTTCTGCCTCCATAATCACAGTATGCTTTTTGAGAAAGGTATCCGCCAATGGTAGCTGTATCTTGAGTGAGTTCCCAATTAAAGGCATCAAGCTTTTCTTCATATTTTAAATAACCATTAATATTTTTTTCTGTTAAGGTTATTTTTCCTTTGGGGTGATTTTTGTAAATATGATAAAGGAATCTTGGCGAATATGGACCATAATTATCATGCCATAAACGAAGTTCAACAAGTGTTTTAAACTTTGATATGGTTTGCATATCAATGTAATTTGATTTACTAACAAACAAACTTATGTTTTTACCAAGGAATAGCCACATCTCTTGATTGCTGACCCTATCTAAATTTAAGGAATCCCATTTATAATTTAATGAATAGGAGGCAATAAATTTGGTAGAATCTATTGGTTTGAAATCGAATAAGCCTTTAGAAGTTTGTGAAAAAATCGAAAATGAGTTAAAAATAAAAATGATAAGAAGGAGAAATTTTCGACTTCCAAAACTTTTAAAGTTGGAAAAATATTTCATACAAATAAAATTTAATTTTTAACGGTTAAATGGACGTTTCATAACTTATGACAGATTAAACGACTTACCCACTATTTTATTAATGGGTAAGTCGTAAATTTATTAAAATTTAGTGAGGTAATAATGGATTATAGCTAATCAGGTATTTGGACAATACATGATCAATTAACAATATATCATTCCCCACTCAAAAAAGTCATCAAAATCCCAACAGAAGCATATATTGCCACATATAACGAAGGTTCCTGGATACATTTCATCATTTTGATTAACTTCAGCAGTTGCATCTTGTGGTACTGAAAGCGCAAATACTCCTAGGCAAAGGTTAAAAATAATTTTTTCATTTTAAATAAGTTTTAGGTTAATATAATAATTGTCATAGTAAAACTAAATCAGCCCACTGACATGGGGTGTCAGTACGAAAAATTTTAAAATTATTTTACCACCCCATTTTTTAGCATCTTCAATTGGTTTAATATCAGTGCTTTTTGCTTCGAATTTAAAAATCAGTTTCCCTTTTTCTTCATAACAATAGCTCTCTCTTTGTTTGTTATAAAAAATGGGGCAACCCATTTCTTTGAGCTGCTTAATGATTCGAAAAACAGTTCGTTCGGTGGTATTTAATTTTTTGGCTAAGTCTTTGGGTGTTCCTGTAGCTTTTAGCCTAATTAAGGTATTAATCTTTTCAAGCTTTTCTTTTGTTTCGCTTACATTCATTTATTCCCCATTTAAGTCTATTGTTATTACAAAGTAGCCAACAAACAAATGGGCATATTTTACCAATTGTTTTATTAGCCATTCACAAGTTTTCTTCAATACTTAGTTTTGGGGAGTAAGTTTGCCTAAGTAATCGTACGCTTAATTTCAAAAAACGAAAAAAGGTAACCCTAAATATATTTTTATTTTCGTCAACTGTATTTTTTATTTGTCATCCTGAGATTCTGAATAAAGCCTTACAGGCTTTTCCAGAATGACGAATGATAAGGGGCTAAGTCCAGAATACAAAGCTTCAACTATAAAGTTAGTTAAATAATTAACTCTACCAACCGAAAGCTAAAAAAATAGTTAATGATTTCATTTTCGCTTTAATTCGATAGGATTGTTGCGTCCGGCCATGTTCCTTGCAGCATTTTGTTGTGCTTTGCTTGGTAGGCCTGCTGCTTTTGCTCTGTTAATAATATCTGCACGAAAAGCATCTTTCGCACGAAATAAAACCTGTTTGGTGGATTCAATAAAATCTTTTTTCTTAAAATCTATCATTAGTTGTTCTGTGGGTTTTTCAATGGATATAAAATCAAAAACGTAATGATTTTGAGTGTCCGAAATTTTTAAAATTAAACCGGGCAAGCCATTGAATTTATAAGGGCCGTCGTTAAAGGGTAGTTCAGGGCTAAACCAGGCAATCCAGTCTCGTCCACTAAAACTACAAAGAGCTTTTTGTGCTTTGTAACCAGAAATTGTAGCAGTGTCTCCTGTTAATTGCCAGTTAAAAAGATTTAGTTTTTCCTCGTATTTGAATGTGCCATCCAAGGTATGCTCTAAACACATTAATTTTTCTTTTTGGTATTTTTTAAATATTTGATAAAAAAAAGCTGAATGAGGAAGCGGATTGTTTAGGTCTGATAACAATTTCTGATACTCGGCCCGAGAGGATACTTTCCTTGTTATGGTATCAGAAGTATATGCATTGTTGCTTGTAAACTTGCTAATATTTTGGCCTACAAAAAGTAACATGTCTTCTTGGCGGATAAAATTTGGATTGGTTGAATCCTGTTGGAATTTCAGTGAATAGGTAACGATAAGCTCAGCTGGTTCTAATTCTGTTATTGGATAGTTAGATTGCTGAGCAAATATAGATATGGGAAATGACAATGCAAGTAAAAAAAAGAAGTTTCGCATGCTAAAAAATTATTATTGAGATTTATTTTATTAAATGGTTTAAATTATGGTTTGGCTGATTTTAAAAGCCCAATAAATGAGCAGGAATACAACCCACTCATTTATTGAGTTAAGTTCAATTAGTCAAACAATGGGTCAATTAATTAACATAATATTTCCGTCCATGCCCGCCTATCTTCGTCGTCATAACAATAAACAATATGGTATTCTCCATCTGATACACAATACAAAGTGTACGTTCCTGACTCAAGAGCAGTTGCAGTTTTGGGTGTTACAAATGAGAACATACCCATAAGGGCAAAAATAAAAAGAACTTTCTTCATTTTAAATAGTTTTTAAGTTAATACAATAATTGTCATTGTAAAGCTAAATCAGCCCACTGACATGGGGTGTCAGTCTGAAAAAAGTTTAAAAAATATTTACCCCCCCATTTTTTAGTCCCTTCAATTGTTTCAATGTCAATGCTATTTGCTTCGAATTTGAAAATAAGCTTGCCTTCTTCTTCATAGCAATAGCTTCCTCTTTGTTTGTCATAATAAATGGGGCAACCCATTTCTTTGAGCTGTTTAATTATTCGAAAAACAGTTCGTTCGGTAGTGTTCAATTTTTTGGCTAAATCTTTGGGTGTTCCCGTAGCTTGTAGTCTAATCAAGGTGTTAATTTTCTCAACTTTATTTTTTATTTCTGTCACATTCATTTATTCCCCATTTTATCATATAGTAATTGCAATATATGTCAACAAACAAATGGGCATATTTTACCAATTGTTTTATTAGCCATTAATAAATATGTTTCAATACTTAGTTTTGGGGAGTAAGTTTAGCTAAGTAATCATATGCTTTATTGCAAATATAGAGGAAAAGTAACCCTAGATTTAGTTATATTTTCGTTAAATGTATTTTTTCGTCATGCTGAATTTAATTCAGCATCTCATTTTTTTAAATATTTAAAGTTGTTAAGAAATAGCTTCAAACTTTGAGATTTTGAATAAAACCTTTTAGGTTTTTCCAGAATGACGGTTTTTAATTTATTATGCTGATCTTTCTAATCGTCATCCTGAACTTGATTGGCTACGCCGAGCTTCGTTGCACTTCGGTTCAGGATCTCTGAGACAAATTCATAAAAGCGGTATTAAGTTTCAAAACGTCGTACTGAATTCCCACCTGAATGGACAGGCAGAAAATTTAGTGTATCAATTATTTGATTATGAAAACATCTTTCATATACATTCTTTCTAATAAATCAAATACTACTTTTTACATAGGTGTTACTTCAAACCTAAACAAAAGAATCACTGAACATAAAGAAGGGAGGGGTTCATTATTTACCAAGAAATACAATCTTAGCAAACTTTTATATTTTGAAGAATTCTCTGATATCAGGTATGCAATAGCTAGAGAAAAACAATTAAAAAACTGGAATCGTGAATGGAAATTGGATTTGATAAAAAGTGTAAATCCAGACTTTAAAGATTTGTTTATTGATTTATAGGGATAGATTTTGAATAAAACCTTTTAGGTTTTTCCAGAATGACGGATGTTTTTATTTCGTTAAAATAATCTTTAATACATCATCCTGAGCTTGACTCAGGATTTCATTTCAGTTGAGTGTGAGATTCCGGATCAAGTCCGGAATGACGATGGTTTTTGAGATTCTGAACCGAAGTGCAACGAAGCTCGGCATAACCAATAAAACTTTTCAGGTTTTTCCAGAATGACAGGTAACAATCGTGCCGTCATCCTGAACTTGATTCAGGATCTCTAGAGAAGGGTGTGAGATTCCAGGTTAAGCCCGTAATGACGAGATTGATTGTTGTTAACTAATCAAACCCCAGTTCTGTTTATTTTTAAATGTTTGGATCAAATGTTTTTTGAGAGGAGCATTTTTAGTGTTCGATAAGTCGGAGTCTTCATCCAATATTTTATTGGCTAAATCGCGGGCGTATTTTAGGATTTTTTCATCCTTTACCAAATTGGCAATACGCAAATCAATGATGCCACTTTGTTGAGTGCCGTGTAAATCACCAGGACCACGCAATCGTAAATCAACCTCTGCAATTTCAAAACCATCATTGGTTTTCACCATGGTTTCCATACGCTTTTTGCCTTCGTTGGTGAGTTTATAATCACTCATCAAGATACAATAAGATTGGTCGGCTCCACGTCCAACTCTTCCTCTTAATTGATGCAATTGAGAAAGCCCAAAACGTTCGGCATTTTCGATCACCATAACTGAGGCATTGGGCACATCGATGCCCACTTCAATCACGGTTGTGGAAACCATAATTTGTGTTTCGCCTTTAATAAAGCGCTGCATTTCAGATTCTTTATCGGCTGCTTTCATTTTACCATGCACAACGCTTATCGTATAATCGGGCAAAGGAAATTCGCGCGTAATGCTTTCGTAACCGTCATCCAAATCTTTTAAATCCAGTTTTTCGGATTCCTTAATGAGAGGATAAACAACATAAATTTGTCTGCCGAGATTGATCTGTTTTCTCATAAACCCAAATAATTTCAATCGCTTTGAATCAAAGAAATGATAGGTTTGAATGGGTTTACGTCCGGGAGGTAATTCGTCAATCACTGAGAAATCCAGATCCCCATAAAAAGTCATGGCTAAGGTTCGTGGGATGGGCGTAGCTGTCATAACCAATACATGGGGTGGAATCGTATTCTTTTTCCAAAGTTTGGCTCGTTGAGCCACTCCAAAACGATGTTGCTCATCGATGACCACCAAACCCAAATTTTTGAATTGAACCGTATCTTCGATCAAAGCATGAGTGCCGATTAAAATTTGCAATTCACCGTTTAATAAATTTTCATGCAATTTTTTTCGATGAGCAGTTTTGGAAGATCCCGTTAATAAATTGATGTGTACAGGCAAGCCTTGTAAAAACTGACTGATGGTTTTAAAATGCTGATTGGCTAATACTTCGGTAGGAGCCATTAAACAAACCTGAAATCCATTATCGATGGCGATAAGCATATTCATCAAAGCCACCAAGGTTTTTCCACTTCCCACATCTCCCTGAAGCAAACGATTCATTTGAATACCCGAACCCATATCAAAACGAATTTCCTTAATCACTCGTTTTTGGGCATTGGTTAATTCAAAGGGTAATTTTTCTTTATAGAATTGATTTAAATGATCGCCTATTTTTGCAAAAACATGCCCCTTAATTTTTTGGTTCCGATTTATTTTCTGCCTTAGCATATAAAGCTGGATAAAAAACAATTCTTCAAACTTTAAACGTACTTGTGCTTTGCTTAAAATTGTGCTGTTTTTTGGAAAATGAATATTTAAGATGGCTTCTTCCCGGGAAATCAATTTTAATTTTTGGCGAATCTCATCCGACAAATTTTCTCTGATTTCACCTTTGGCTCGAAGTACTAAATTTTTGGTAATTGTACCAATGGATTTATTTCCGAGTCCTTTTGATTTTAGCTTTTCAGTTGTATGATAAAAAGGCTGTAAAGTTTCACCCACAGCAAGCTCCGATTCAACAACTGGTTCAACTTCGGGATGGGCAATATTGTACTTATTATTAAAACGACTGGGTTTTCCGAAAACAATGTATTCAGTATTGGGCTTAAAATTGTCTTGAATCCATCTGATTCCCTGAAACCAAACCAATTCGATACTCCCGCTTTCATCTTTGAATTGAGCTCTTAATCGTCGGGCTCTTTTTTCGCCCACCACTTCTACATTTGTGATGAATCCCCTAAGCTGGATATAAGCTGCATCGCTAGCAATTTCACGGACTTTGAAAAATTTTGATCGGTCGATATAGCGATAAGGAAAGTATAAAAGTAAATCTTCAAATGTATGCACATTCAATTCTTTTCGTAGGATGTCGGCTCGCTTAGGTCCTACTCCTTTAAGATACTCGATGGGTGTTTGAAAGAAATTGTATGACATGCTGTATAAATAACAAATCAAAAAAAGCTATGATTTGTGACGTAAAGTTAGTGTAAAGCTCTTGATTATAAAAAAAGCTCCTTCAATAAATCAAAGGAGCTCTCTATATTATTATTTGAAATTTAATATTCCCAAAGATTCTGTTCGTAATTAAACATTTCGTTTTTGATACGATCTGCTTCAAATAGGGCGTCAATTCCAGTTACATACTCGGATACACGTCGGTCGTACACATTTGATTCTTTATAAATATAACTTGAGAACATTCGTTTCCAGAAAACATCATCGTAAGTTCTGCGTTCGGCATCGTTAAAACGATTAAACATTTGTGCTTTTGCCAAAACTGGTCTGGCTTCGGTAAAATGAATCCAGAACAAAGGTTCAGGAATATCTTCTCCATCACGTTCTTTGATCATTACGGGACACATTCCAATAACTCTAACCATCATTTGTGAACGTTGTCTGTCGAAATACCAATCTTCCTTCAAACGAAGTTGCATTACCCTTGTTTTATCAAAGTGTGTATAAATTACAGTGTCGTACTCATCATAAGGGGGAGAGGAACGCTGTAATATGCGATGAATAGAATCGGTTTGACGCGTAATGACTTCATTATAAGTTAAAGGAGCCAAAAACTCATCTGTAGCCGAAATATCGTAAGCAGTTACTGAACCATCCTTAACGGCATCCATTAATATTTGGATAAAACTTCGCCAATTTTTCTTTGGTTCAATAGGATAATAAAAAGTTTGATTCATTTTTTCCCTAAAATCAATCGTTCTCCAAACACGTTTTTGCCACATCACATCAGCACGGCGAAGTGGTGGATAAGGAGCTGGTTTTTTATCAATGATTCCTACGTCTTCATATAAACCATCTAGAGGCGATTCGTTAATCACCTGTGCATTGGATTGAGATGCTGATCCGATCAGCATTCCCATCACAATTAATACGAGTATTTTTCTCATAAAACCTCCCATTCAGATTTTATTATTTAATGGTTAAACTTATTGTATTTAATGTACGGGTAGTTCCGTCAGGACCCGAAGCCTGTATATTTTCAAAGAAGAATTTTTGTCCTCTTCTAGCATTTCTTATTAGCTCAGTCATTTCAGATGTGAAACGATTTCCTCTTGTTGATTTTGGAATCCAATCACCATTAATGATGGTTCCCATGGTAAATGAATTAATCACAAAATTTAAATCGAATTCAAAATCTTTCATTGAAGGTATAATTGCATTAGCAGCAAGGAGTGTATTCCTATCTAAAGTGCCTTCTTTTGTTCCTGCAACTTCAGCTACTGGATCAGGCACTCTTTTTACTCTAAACTCACGGCTACCCATATCTTCCATTTTTCCATCCATATTAGCTTTTGCAGTAATTATGGCTGTCCGGATACCTCTCGGTACTACTACTATCCAGTCAGTCCCATCGGGATCTTGTTTTAGTGTACACCCTTCGGTAATTTCAGGAATAATTTTTTCGGCTGCAATACCTGGTACAGATATAGAAACAGGGTTTTCAACAGCAATATAAAATACATTCATTTTTGTTGCAGCTACAGTTAGTGAAGGTGGTGCTACCACATATTCGCCACTAAATGGATATTCATTGGTTTCACCATTTGGGTTGGTCATTTTTACATAACCAGCGTATTTTTTTACACCTTCCTTACTGCCATCAAGAGCTAATTTAACAGATCCATTTTCGCCAGATCTAAGTTTAGCACGGCTTTTATTTGCATCCGTTATTTTGTCAACACCTTCTAAAAGGTAAACTTCAGGAGTTTGCTTGGTATCGTAAGCAGCGACCAAAATTTCAGCTTCGTATTTTTGTCCTTTCAGAATGTATGAATTTTGAGAAATTACTTTTGCAGCGATATCATCAAATTTGAAATCCTCTGCGGTAACATCTGAAAATAAATAGCTAGCTACATCAAATTGAGCTCCCTGAACTTCACCAATAAGCTTGTTTAAAATAGTAATATCGGCAGCCAAAATGGTATAATAAAAATTGTGTTGTTCCCATGTTTGCTTAGCACCATTAGCATCACGATAAACAGCATTTGTGATAAGACCTAAACGGTCGCTATTTATAGGTTCATCCATTATTTCGAGCATCTTTTCCCGAAAGGCATTTATTTTACGTTTTAAAATACCTGCCTCACCTTTGGTACCATCTTCTGATCGACCAAAGAAATAACGAGTAGGTTCAGTGTACTTATCTTTTGATTTTATGTCATTCAGAGGTGTGTTACGAGCCATCTCAACTGATTCGAGACGTCGTTCAGAGCGCACAATCAAAGCATACTTAACACTATCAATATACTGAACTAAATTATTGGTCCATTGCTTTGCTTCCTGTGCCTTCAAATAATTGGGTTCAACTTTGGCTTGATTTAATTTATATTGCTTGTTAAACTCTGTATATACATTATCAATTTTATCTGAAAAATTTTCGATAGTTGATTCCATACTTTCGTTCACAACCAAAAAAGCATCTAGCATTTGTTTTGATACATTGAGTGCCAATAGTGCTGTAAGCACCAGGTACATCATTGCGATCATCTTTTGTCGAGGGGTTTCTTTATATGCTGCCATATTATAATGCTTACGTTTTTTTTATTTTACAATTTATTTTTTAACGTTCATCGCGTTAAGCATATTTCCGTATACCTCATTTAAGGCAGCCATTTTTTCGTTCAGCTGATCCATGTTCTTTTTGTACTCGATCATCCGGTCAGCCGATTCGGTCATATTTGTTAAATAATTATTCATGGTTGAATGTAATTTTGATGATGATTCAACCTGTTGACTTGAACTTTGTAATTGTAGTTCGTATAATTGATTTAGTGAAGACAAAGTGTCTGCAATTTTCTTGAGTTGTTCGTTATAAGATGCTCCTTCGATATTAGAGAAATCAAGTGCATCAGCTGACTTGGTTATTTTTTCGGTGCTTTCTTTATAATTATCAGCTAAGTCTTTAGCTGATTCACCAGCCATTCGAATGTTATTTGAGAAAACTTCAGTAGCCGAAATATCATTTTTCAAAATTTTATTGGCTTCTTCATACGATAAGGATAATTCTGAAATATGTCCGGTAGCTTCTTTAACTTTCTCTCCATAACCATTATTTGCATCAACTTCGCTTTGAAGAGATTCTGATGTTTTTTGATAAGCGGAGTTTAAATCAAGGGCTGAATTAGAAGCCATTTTAATATTCTCTGCATATTCATTACTTGCTAATGCAGCATCAGCTACATTACTCATTTTAGAAGTGCTTTCACCGAGTTTATCCAAGCCTTTGCCAAGTCGATCAATGAGTTGCTGATCGATATTTGCATTTTTTAATAAATTATCAAGCTCTTTGGTTGGTCTAATATTATCCTTTTTTTTGACAATACCATCGCCATGGTAAAAAGGTTGTAGCTCAGGATAAATCACACTCCAGTCAGGATCAACGGATGGCTTTTCGAAAGCAGAAAAGAAAAAGATTAAAGCTTCGGTACCTAGCCCAACAATTAAAAGTTCATCGGCATAAACGTAGTGATTTATTTTAAATAAGGCACCCAAGATTACAATGGAGGCTCCCCATCCATATAATCTAGCCATGAATTTTTTATAATATTTTGATCTAATAAAAACATATCCTTTTACTCTTAGATTGTGTATTGCACCCATGATATAGCTTATTTATTTGTTTTAGTTTAATTACCGATATACATTTGAAGCCTTTGCAGGATTGTCATTTTTATCTCTCCCCATATACGGTTGAATACAACGGAAACCTATATAGCATTTAGCTGTATCCTGATATTCATATGTACGTGTAGTTACTTTTAAATAATGAGAAATATCTTTCCATGATCCTCCGCGGATTACTTTTCGTTTCATTGCAGGTGGATCATCTGGTTTAGCATTGTATGTGTAATTAGGATTCATATCCCAACTAAAGTTGTAGGAAGATGGATCGTAAGCACTATTGGTCCATTCGGCAACATTACCCGACATATCATATAAACCATAATCATTTGGAGGATAATGGCCAACAATGACCGTACGTAAACCTCCATCGGATACATAATTACCGCGGAGTGGTTTGAAATTTGCTAAGAAACAACCCAATTCGTTTCGAGTATAAGGTCCTCCCCAAGGATATGGGTTTAAGCGATGACCACCACGAGCAGCCCATTCCCATTCTGCTTCGGTAGGCAAACGGAATTCGGAAACAACTTCTTTTCCTTTACGAGATAATAAATAATGGTTTAACAATTCTGTTCTCCAAACACAAAATGCCCGAGCTTGGTTCCAGTTTACTCCTACTACTGGGTAGTGGTCGTATGCTGGATGCCAAAAATATTTTTCGGTAAGCGGATCGTTAAATGAATAGGTATAGTCATGAATCCATGCCAAAGTATCTGGATAAACATTGATAGACTCTCTTCGAACGTAAACAGAGCGGTCTCTCAAACCTTGCGGACGGTTTGCTAAACTTGCATCTAAAAAATTACCTTGTTCACTAAAGTCTTTACGTGAAGCAGCTAATAAATCAATCCAGTAGTATTCGTAATTTAATTTACGTGTGTCTACTTGTTTTTTGCGGAAATAACGTTCATGTTCAGGTAAATACATTGCCTCCAAAGCATCTCTTACTTCTTGGTCTTCACTTTTCCATTCAATGGGGGTGCGCCAGTTTAAATAAGGAGGATCAAAAATTTCTCCTGTTTTCTCATTTTCTTCAATGAGGTATTCTTCTGGTAGCACTTCTCCTAATATTGTACGTGCAATCGAATCACGAACCCAATGTACAAATTGACGGTATTCGTTATTAGTAATCTCAGTTTCATCCATAAAAAAACCTGAAACAGAAATTGTTTTTGCTTCGTTAACCATTCCATAAGTGATGTCTTCACCACCAACACCCAAAGTAAAACTACCTTGTGGGACAAATACCATCCCATAAGGATCGGGTTGATAAAAAGCTTTTGATTTTTGTCTTACACCAACCAATTCGCCATTGCCAGTCATTCCGCCACCCTTGCTTTTAATCAGGCCGCAGCTTCCAAGTAGTACAATGGCAATTAAATAAAGCAGTATTTTTTTCATCCGCAAATAATTTTTGTTAATAAAATCGGATAGAATCCGTTAATCTTGTAATTTATCTCGATCTTAAGTTTTTAGTCTTTTACGCTAGATTTTCCACAATGTTCTAAAAAATGTAAAATAATCCTCTAAGTTATAAAAATCGGGTATTCCTGTATGAATCTTTTTTCTTTTTTAATGATATTTTAAAACAATACGATAATACAACCTCATGACTTCCCTTGGGGTTTATTGATGATATTGGCAAATCGTAGGAATAACCTATTCTTAAATCTTTGATATTCAGTCCTAACATAATGGCAAATGCATCTGCTGTTTGAACATTATAAGTAACGCCGCCCCAAAACTTATTATTGTATGTAAGCAGTCCGTTAAGTGAAATTTGTGTTGAAGCAAAATTTGATTTTATTAAAATTGATGGACTAAATTTTATTAAAGGATTTCTTGGGAATAAAAATTCATAACCACCAACAAGATATATCGTTCGGTCGGTTTGAGCTGAAGCTGTTGTATTATCATTATATGTTTTCCCTTTTGCTTCGGTAATATTCGCTACTGAAATTCCGGCATAATACTGATTGGGTACATTATAAAATAAACCCAATGAAAAATCAGCCATTATATCACTGGTTTCGGCAGCCTCCCCAAGTACAGGGTCTCCCCCTTGAGTAGGCTTGAATTTTGTAAAATCAATTTTACGATTTAAAATATTAATGGAAGCTCCAATTCCCAACTCACCTTGCCAGAATTTTAGTTTAAATCCGTAACCAACACTTGCTGTAACATCATTAAAAAAGCCAAGTTTATCCTGAATGATATTAACACCTATCCCTCCTTTTAGTATTTCTATTGGAGCTGAAGCCGAAATCAAAAAAGTTTGTGGAGCGACATTAATTCCATCCTGATCCTGAAATCCAGCCCATTGTTGACGCATAATACCTGTGGCGCAAATAGCATCTTTGATAGCATAAGTGCCTGGATTTATGGATGTATATGTAAACATACTTTGACTAAACATAGGAGCTTGCTGAGCAAGTATGCTAGTGGTGAGAATGATGAATACAAATGTAAAAAAAGCTTTGTTCAGATGCATAAAGTCAATTAAGAGGCCAATGTCAGATTGTAGGCTAAAATAATAAATATTTCTGTTCTTGTTTATTCCAAAAATAGTAAATGGTAACCTATTAAATGTTTAAAAAATTTCACTGCTTTCAGATAACGAATTTCTTTTCAGAATAGTATAAGTTGTTGTGAGTGCAGATTAAGATGTTTTTTTGAAGATTTTTTTAACAAGTAAAATTAATTTTTTTTGGAACGCATCTAAGTTTCAGTTAATCAGTAGCTAAGAAAAGAAAAAATCTTTTGAAATTTTAGTGTTTGTATATTTTAAAAATATAAATTTGCAGACTTTTAAAAATCAGAAATATTATAAGTTATGGCATTTATTCACAAAGAGAAATTATTTTCTAGAAAATGGCTAATTAATTATGCATTGATTATTGTCGGAGCTTTTATTATGGCTGCCGGTTTTGTTTTATTTGTCACCCCCTATAAAATTGTACCTGGTGGGGTATATGGTATATCCATTGTGCTTCATCATATGTTTGATACTCCTGTTGGTTTAGTTGCCTTATGTTTTGATATCCCTTTAACCATTATTGGGGTAAGAGTATTAGGTCCACGTTTTGGATGGAAAACAGTGATTGGATTTTTCGCCACTGCAATTTTTGTTGATGGTTTGACCTATTTTTATGGCAATGCTCCTTTGGTTGAAAACGATGCTTTATTATCTTCCATTTTTGGTGGTGTATTTATCGGTTTTGGTTTAGGCTTAATTTTTAAAGCAAAAGCTACTTCCGGTGGTTCAGATATTATAGCTATGATTATCAGTAAATACACTAAGCTTCCTCTAGGTCAATTGATGATAGTGGTGGATTCGGCCATTGTATTTGTTGGTTTGGTTGCTTTTAACGATTGGAAGATTCCATTGTATTCGTTAATCGTAATTTTTATTAGTGGCCGTGTGATTGACTTGGTACTTCAAGGAGTTAATTACGATAAAACACTTTTTATTATTTCCGATAAGTTTGAAGAAATCAGGCATAAAATTATTGTAGATTTAAATCGTGGAGGAACTTATATTAAAGGAGCAGGGATGTATAATAATACCGATAAAACTATTATTTATACTGTTGTAAACCGTCGGGAGATGATGATGCTACAAGACTTTATCCGCCGTATTGACCCCGAAGCCTTTATTACGGCAATTAATGCCAGTGAGATTTTAGGTAAAGGCTTTAAGTCATTAAATGATGTGGAAGAAAGTTAAATAGCCTTTTCAGCGATGATAATGGATTGTTAATAATTGCTGTTTCCCCTTTTGTTTTTAAATAATTCCGCAGTCATCCTAGAATGTTTCAGGGTCTCGAATTTATTTAATCACTTAATTTATTTGATAATCCTCCAACTCTCAATTACAGATCTATTTGTTTGGAAATATATTCACAATTGAATGTTTTTATCATATTTTTAAGATGCTTATGATTCATTCATTTTTAAATCTTAGATGTAAAAGTAAATTGTATTTTTGTAAATGGAAAAATATTTTTCTCGATTTTTAAATAACCTTTTTAATAAATTATAAATTTAACAAA
>JAOZUV010000207.1 GCA_029938505.1 Bacteroidales bacterium
AGAAATGCTCTTTTCATTTTCTTCAGGTATTGGATTCATTTTTGCAAATTTCACCAAATCGGAAGTTGATAAGGTATCAGAGATCTTATCATATAATTTTTTATCAATTTCTTTGATAGATTCTAAGGATTCTCTAATTTCATCCGAAGTCATTTCCAAAGCATCCACTTCAAAACGTTCATCGAGATATACTCTAAAAATATCTGTTAATTCTGTATAAAAATCTTTAAACCGTCCTTCTTGCCAGAGCTTTTTTGTTTTCAGTGTTTCCAAATTATTCAAGGCAGAAATGTGAGCAGGAATACGTGGTTTTGCTTTGGCCGTGAACAGAGGCTCATTTTTCTTACGGAAAAAGAAATAATAAATGGCAAAAATAGCTGCTAAAAGCAATAAAAACCCTCCAATCATAGGAACTGCCTCGGCAAAAGTATAGGATTGCTCGATGGGGCCTTTAATTGGTTTGAAAGCCTGAGTTGTATCTACTTCTAAAGTGAGAACACGCAAAAACAATGGATTACTTATGCTTTTATAAAAGTTTGTATCTATTTGATCAAAGCAGGAAAAATTAAAGCCAGGAATTTCGTAAAAACCTGTATCAAAAGAAGTAATGCTTAAGTCTTGAATATAGGATATAGCATTTCCTTCGTGTGGAATTGTATCAATGGGTTGGAGTCTCAAAAGTTCAATGCCTGAAGTTAATTCTTCACTGAGATTTGGCCAGCTAATTCGTGTATTTTTTGTTGTTTTAACTTCTAAACGTAAGTTTAACTGATCACCAATTAAAATACTATCCTTTTCGATAGTGGCCGTAGACTTTGTTTCTTGTCCCCAAACTAAAGTTGGAGCCAACATCCCAATAAATAATATGATAAATATATTTTGTCTCATTCTATTAACGTCTTGATTCCCGTTTTTTAAATAGATTTATCAGTGGTTTTACATAATCCTGATCGGTACGAACTTTTGCCGCATCTACACCACTTTTCAAGAATGTTTCGTTCAAATATTTTTCTTTTCGTAAACCATTTATCTTATATTCATGGCGTATTCGTTTGCTTGAGGTATCCACCCACATCTGTTTGCCGGTTTCGGCATTTTTCATTTTTACCAAACCTACATTCGGAAGTTTGTGCTCGCGTTCATCATAAACCTGAACAGCAATCAAGTCGTGTTTCCGATTGGCTATTTTCAGAGCATCTTCAAAACCTTCATCCATAAAATCTGAAATTAAAAAGGCTGAGCAACGTTTTTTAATCGCATTAGTTAAATAGCGTAAAGCTTCCGAAATATTGGTTTCCCTATTTTCGGGTTTAAAATTGATTAATTCGCGTATGATTCGCAGGATATGAGTCGTTCCTTTTTTAGGAGGAATGAATTTTTCAATCTGGTTACTAAAGAAAATCACCCCTACCTTATCGTTATTTTGAATAGCAGAAAAAGCAAGTACTGCTGCAATCTCTGTAATCATATCTTCTTTCAATTGTTTGCGTGTGCCAAATTCGTTGGAGCCGCTTACATCAATTAAAAGCATGACAGTCAGTTCGCGTTCTTCATCAAAAATCTTGATGTATGGATGGTTAAAACGAGCCGTTACATTCCAGTCGATATTACGGATGTCATCGCCATACTGGTATTCTCGAACTTCGCTAAAAGCCATACCGCGACCTTTAAACACAGAGTGGTATTGTCCCGAGAAAATTTGGTTGGACAATCCTCTTGTCTTGATCTCAATTTTACGTACTTTTTTAAATAACTCTTGTGCTTCCAATGCTTTTTAACTTACAGTTTGATTTCTTTATTGATAATTTAGGTTGAAATTGAACATTTTTAGATGCTGAAACAAGTTCAGCATGACGAACTCTTCACTCTTAACCCATATCATTTATAATTCATCACTCATAATTTCCTATGGTACTTCGATAGTATTTAAAATTTCATTAATAATCTCTTCACTGGTGATATTTTCCGCTTCTGCTTCGTAGGTTAAACCAATACGGTGTCTTAAAACATCATGTGCAATGGCTCTAACATCTTCAGGTAAAACATAACCTCTTCGTTTTAGGAAAGCATAAGCCTTAGCTGCTAAAGCCAAGTTGATACTTGCTCGTGGCGAAGCACCATAAGCAATCATCCCTTCGAATTTTTCGAGTTTATTATCTGCTGGATAACGAGTGGCGAAAACAATATCCGTGATGTAAGTTTCAATTTTATTATCCAAATATACCTCACGAACTACATCACGTGCTTTGAGGATGTCTTCTGTTTTAAGGATCGTATTTGTTTTATTATAGTCCTTTTCAATGTTTTGACGAAGGATATGTTTTTCTTCATCTTTTGTAGGATAACCAATCACTACCTTTAACATAAAGCGGTCAATCTGGGCCTCAGGTAGGGGATAGGTTCCTTCTTGTTCAATAGGATTTTGTGTTGCCATTACCAAGAATGGTTCCTCAAGTGGATACGTTGTATCGCCTATAGTAACTTGACGTTCCTGCATAGCTTCCAAAAGAGCTGATTGCACTTTTGCGGGACTACGGTTGATCTCATCTGCCAAAATAAAATTGGCGAAAATGGGTCCTTGACGAACAATGAATTCTTCTTTTTTCTGACTATAAATCATGGTTCCTAATAAATCGGCAGGAAGCAAATCGGGCGTAAATTGTATGCGACTGAATTTTGCATCAATGATATTTGCCAGCGAATTGATGGCTAATGTTTTTGCTAAACCGGGAACACCTTCAAGCAAAATATGCCCATTGGCTAGCATTCCAATCAACAATCGATCAACCATATGTTTTTGACCAACAATCACTTTTTGCATTTCAAGCTTAATGAGGTCAACAAATGCGCTTTCTTTTTGAATTTTTTCGTTTAATACTTTGATATCTGTTTCCATCTTTTTTTATGCGTTTATTAGTGGATACAAAGATATTAAAGATGATTGGTTGCCCCGTGTTAAAATTTGTTAAAGAGAATTAAGGAAAAGTTAAAAATATTTTTATTGAATTGTTAAATAGGTCGATAGGAGTTATTGTTTTTTTTATAGTTTTCTAATCCAAAATGTAGTAGAATAATTTTATCTTAAAATTGAAGTTATTTAAAGCTTGTGTTAAAAGAATTGGTAATCTCAAACCAATATTCTCTTTCACAATATTGAGTGAGTTCTTGACTTTTTTTAAGAAACCAATCTTTATCAAAATCTGGCTTGCGACCATTTTCTTTCCATTCTCTTCTTCTACTGATGTATGCTTTTAAAGGGAGGGCTGTTATCCGAATTAAGAACTTGTCGAATATACTTCCTTGTTCTTTCACAAGTTCTTGTTGTATGATTTTCCATTGAATATTTCTATATCTGTCTTCTTCATTTTGAAGATGAAAAAATTCTAAATGGATTAGTTTATCAATAATAGCGTATTCTAATTCAATCCAGTCAAATCCTGAATTTTTAGTTGTCGCAATATTGTTTTTATCTATAATGATGGCCTCTTCTTTACAAAACCCCCATCCTCCTTTAATGGGTATTTCTAATTTTGGAAGAGTATAGGATGAACAGGCTTCGCGGAATGAGTCTTTTGTATTTATTTGTTTAACATTAATTTTATCCATAGTAAGATTGTTTACATTACAATCCTTTTATTTGCCGAGTACAGACTGTCCTAATTTTATAAGCCCTGATTATTGTTTTTATTTTTCTTCAATACCAAATTCATCCGAATAGGTTTTAATCACAAAATTGTCAAGCCAATTATAGTAATCAGCAATTTCTTTCACATTTGGATTATTTTTTCTCCATTGTAAAAGTTTTTCTTCTGTCGCTTTAAAGAGGGCTTTTTCTGCTGCTTCTATTTTTTGAACAATACCCGTTTTTTCAGAATTAATAAGTTTGGAGATTTTTAAATACATATAGCCTGATGATTGTTTGATGGGGTAACACTCATCTTTAAGCTTTAAAGCCATCTCATTTAGTGGAGCATTACCCGATTTATTTCCCATCAGTACTTTGGGCAAATTATTGCCACCCCTAAGCCATACAGGAAGTGCAATGCAAGTATTTGGAAATCCTATCATTGTCCAAATGCTTGTTAAATCTCTTGGTTCTCCTGTTTTTACTCCTTGAATTAAAATTGCTGAGGCCGAACTACTGCGTGTTATTAAATCTCCTGAATTTATAAAATGTTCTCCCCTTGGAATGTTTTCATATTCTTTTCTGAAATCTTTGTTTAGTATAGGATTCTTGAAACATCTCGAAAAATTCTGAATAATTGTTTGATAGTTTAATTGTCCTTCCGAATCGGCTTGGTAGAAAATATTCTGAGCTGTTTGAAATCGGACAAAACCATACCCAACATCTTTTTTTCCTGTAAATGAAAAATTTGTGCGGATGATATAACTATTTGGAGCTTCCGCAGCATTGTTGGCATCAAATTTTGTAAAAGTGTTATTATTTACTTCATAAAAAGCGGCTCCTCCATTGGCATCAATGACCCCAAAATGGGCAGCTAATCCCATCGGTTTTGTACGGCTATTAAGTAGTTGTTCGAAATCTTCAAGAGTTGCGCATTGTTGAAGGGCTTCCTTCATAAAATAACCTTCACGACTTGATATCGAGCTGGTGTCACCCAAATTTACATTATATGAAGCACTGTTCATGATAGAAAACCCAGTAGAATTAGCTCCTCCCCATACTTGTTCACCTTTCAAATCTTCCGAGTTTACGAGTCCAATATAGTTGTATTTGCCATCCTCGAAAAACATCATTTTATTTTTCATATAATCGGTATCTCTTAATTTCCATATCATCGGACGACCGTCTTTAGTGTATTTCCCTGACATTACAGCGGTTGT
>JAOZUV010000010.1 GCA_029938505.1 Bacteroidales bacterium
CGAAGTTGAAAAATCACCATCAAATATACCCTGGATGATAGTGGGCTCACCAGCTATTATGTAATTTGGTATTTTAAAATCAGACTTATCAATATCTGCTAAAATTGAAATGCGGGATTCGGGATTGATAGGTATTTCAAAATCCTCTAGTACATTGCCTTTTATGTCTTTTAGTAGTAAACGTGAAATGCCATTACTAATATCTGGGAGTTCCCATTTTTCTTTTCTATTTTTTACAGGACTTTTTTTATCTTCTAACTCAATAATATAGCCATTTAGGATATTTTTATTTTTGTTAACTTGTTTTTTGTTTTTGCCTTTGGGCTCAGCAACAACAGTTCCTGATATAACATCGCCTGCATGAAGATTGGAGGGTAAATGAACTTTTATATCACCATTTTTTGTTTTGAAGGTTGTTGTTCTCAATCCATCTTTCGTATCAGACGAAACAGTTGATTTTTTTTGTGCATTTACTAAACTTGTAAAAGAAAAGATCAGGAATATTAGTAGCACTTTCTTACTATTAATTTGATTTAGACTTTTCATAATTTTAATATTTTGGTGATACATGGTGGGCTAAATTTATTTAGAAGAAAAATATATGATTTCAGATATCACAACTTATCATCCCTTTTAATTATTTTATGTAGGCTAGTGTTTGTGTAAATATATATTACAAATATATACATATGTTTTGTGTTTGTCAATGCTTAAGTGACCTTTGGGATTTGTTTTATTTAGCTCAACGATCAGCTTAGTCTCTGGAGAAATATTATTTAATTACGTAATTATATAAGCTGGTTCCGCTACCTACGATTAAATTTAGTTTGCGGTTATTTTTTAGGCTCTTAATTACAAATGGAGTTTCGCCAATTAATCCTTTTGAAATAATCACTTTGCCTGTTTTATCAAAAAGGAAGATCTCCTGACTTTCGTGAGATACGATACCCAATAAACTTTGGGTGTTTGAAATATTGTAGAATACAGGCTTTTGGTTAATAGTGCTCTTAAATTCGTAGGTGAAAATGAGCTTTTTAAAACGATCATAAATGCGCAGTTTGTTGTTGTCAAGATAGATAAAATCTTTATGACCATTTTTGTTAAAATCTTCGTATAAAAAATAATGTTCTTCCGAAAAGTTACCAAATACAGTTTCTGCAATTGCTCCTGCGGATGAAATATAAGTGAGGGCTCCTTTGGTATTGGTGCAAATAAACGCGCCTTTATTATTGGTTTTATTGAGGTAAAATTTTGATTGAGCAGACTTTTTAAATTGTTTTTTTAGCGTTATACGATCTTTACCTAATCGGTTTAAAACTTTTACAATCCCATCATTATCGCTTACTAAAATATGATCTCGATGATTACTTACTAAATGTTGTAATTCGGTATTGACGATGTTAAGGGTTTGTGCCTTATTCCATCCGCTAACCTCATTCCCTTTGATGTTATAATTGTATATTTTTTTCTCGGCACAAGCAATCAGCAAACGGTAATTCTTTTTGTTTTCGTAATCAAAAACACTGAGTCCGTTGGTTGCCGAACTATTTAGTTTCCGAGGATAACCCTCCACATTTCTGCCTAAAAGATCAATAATATGTAAATAATTTTTGGTGTTGAAAAGGTATTGGTATTTACCATTTTTATAGATATCAACCACATGAACCGAGCTTTGAATACTTTCTGAAATCTTCTTCTTCCACAATCTGTTTCCCTCAGTATCGAATAAATACATATTATTTTGCACATCAAAAACCACAATATTATAAGTGTTATTTCGATGGTTTTTTACTGTATAAGGTTGCCCTTTTATGTTATCGTCCAGATTTGCTTTCCAAATAGATCTATTTTCCTCCACAATTTCAGCATTGTATTTTAAATAAATACTGGTGAAAAGTTTTCCCTGAATATTCGAGATTTGAAGACCTGCTGCATGAAAGTTTGTGAAGTTTAGTTGGGGCGAATTTAGTTCATTAAAAAAGCTAGGCTTCAGATATTTTTGGAGTAAATTAAAACCATTCCGAATATTGCAATACATATAAAAATTTGATTCCTGATACACATTATCAATAAAGGATTTATAATTGTCGTTCAGGTCAAGGGTTTTTCCACTTTGATAGAGATCAATAAAGGATTCGAGCGATTGAGTGGAATTAGCGACGACCATAAATCCATTTAAGAATATATAATTAAATTTTTTGATTGGGCTAAAGGCTTCGCCAAGTAAAATTTCCAAAATCTCATCCTTATTAATTCTGAAAATATCGATTCCTTTATATTTTTTAGTTAAACCACTTCCACTTACTCTATTGTGTATTTGTCCCCATCTGCGTTTGCTTTCTTGTAAGTCTTTTGTTTTAATAATGGCATAGCTTCTTGAGTAAAATTCGGAAGGCTTTGTGGCATACGAAATCAAAGCAATCTCACTCCCAATTTGCGGTATGAGTAATTGTTCGAGATTTGTTTTTAAAGAAATATTTAGATTATTGATTTTTTTTCGGAAGCTCTCGTACTCGGAATTTGTTTTTAAATGTTTTTTATACTCCTCAAAATAGTGTTGGTAATTCTCAAAACCATAATGCATCATGATGCTAGTATTGTAAGGTAGTATCCCCGTTAATGTGATGGCTTGAGGGAGTTGCTTTTGATAAAGTGCTAGCAGATGATTACTTGAGTCGGCAGCATTGGTATAACCATTTAACAGCAATTCATCTTCTTTTATGATTAAATCTAAACCTGTCCAACTTGAGAAAGTATTAGTTTTTTGAGCAAAAGAAGTATATGTTTTTTCTGTGAGGCTACTCAAAAATTTTGTGAAGTTTGAATGATTTATATAAATATTTGCATCTACATTTTTACCTGCACTTAAGTTTAAAGATTTGAAATCAGGATTATTGGTGATGCTTTGATTATTTTGTAAATGATTGATGCATTCTTTAACTAAATTTTCATTAATACTACCCACAAATAAGTTCCCAATAAGCGTAAATGAAAAGGAATTTTCAGAATTATTAAGTATAATTTTTTTGATATTCTTGCCTTGGAATCTGCTTTGTAAACGGGTAAAAGTGTTACCGTAAATCTTATCAAAAATACCGTCTATTGTGGCAAAATTTAATTGGTGGCCACATTCTAAAACAATTAAAATATGATTTTTATTCTCGATAGAATGTACAGATAATAAACCTTTTCCCTCTTCAATAAAGTTTGAAAGCTGCGATTGTTGGGAGGCTACCGAATCAAAGATATCATATTGGGAAAGGATAAAATCTAAATCGTCCAGTTTTTGTAATTCACTCCACATTTTATTAATTTTCAATTCTTGTCGAATGTTATCCAAGGAGTGAAAATCTATAAAAAAGGAAGAGGATGGAGGGATTGCATCAAAAGTGCTTAAATGCTGTTCTGTATATTTATCGTAAACAAAAAATGCTGCTACTAAAATTGCAATAAAAATAAATACAAATACCGTATTAGAAGCTAGTTTTTTGTTTCCTGACATTGTTATGAGAGTTTTATCAAATTTAATACAAATAGCAGGGTTGATAAGAATAGCCTGCAATTATAATCAACAATGGGCTGTTAATTAAATTCCATCCTTTTTAACCCCAGACTTAAGTCTGGGATTAAGGGAATTATGATTAAACAATCTTGTAAATTCAGTTTTATATTATTTTAACAGACGGAAACTTTTGCGGTGATAATCGCAAATTCCGTGGGTTACAATTGCTGCCCGATGAGCTTTGGTAGGATAGCCCTTGTTTTTGTTCCATTGGTATTCAGGATGTTCATTAGCAATTTTTGTCATAAATTCATCTCTATGGGTTTTTGCGAGTATGGATGCTGCCGCAATCGATGCATATTTTCCATCGCCCTTAATGATGCACTCATGCTTAATGTTTTTATATACTTTAAAGCGATTTCCATCTACAAGGATTAGTTCCGCATTTACTTTTAATTGATCCAATGCACGGTGCATAGCCAAAAATGAAGCATTTAAAATATTGATCTCATCGATTTCTTTTTGATTAACTGTCCCAACTGCCCAAGCCAAGGCTTCGTTTTCAATAATTATTCTTAGCAAATCACGTTTCTTTTCACTTAATTGCTTTGAATCATTTAATATTTCATTTTCAAATTCTTTGGGAAGAATTACTGCTGCTGCAAAAACGGGGCCTGCCAAACAGCCTCTTCCGGCTTCATCACAACCAGCTTCAATTTTGTCGGGTGTAAAACTTAGAGCAAGCATCTAATAAATATTGATAAATATTAGTATTAGTATAATGGTAAAGAAAATATCTACCCACAAAGTTTTTCGTAAGTCGTTAAAATATACGGCAACAACTAGAGCGATTGGAATAATAAATGTTGAGAAGGATGTCATTGATTCAGTAGATATCAATAAACTAATAATTGAGATTAATAAGAAGTTTATGAAAATCGCTGCTTTTTTTCGAACGTGAACACTTTTCTCATTTTTTCGTCTAAGAAAACTTAAAAATGAGATCAAAATAATGAGACCAATCGAAATTGAAATAACGATAGAAAGAATATCGGTATAAGGCCAGTTAAGATTAATCTTCTGAAAAAAATGTTGAAAATATGATTCGAATAAATAAAGTTTATTGCTTACAAAATAATACGTAAAAAGGAATAAATAGGGCGTGAAAAAGCTAAAAATGGGGATAATCCACTCTCTCCAGTACGAAACCCTGAAAATAAGTAATGTTGTAAAAATTAATGATAGAAAGAAAATTGAGGGTAGAAAGAATAATGTGGCTAAACCAATATAAAAACCTAGGCGGAAACTATCTCTCAAAACACCTTCTTTCCCATACATATTTAGCAAAAAGTAAACACACAATAGTATGAAGAAATGACTCAATAGTGCTGGGTTGAAATATTGAAAACTAGAGTGATGACTCATTAAGGTGAAAAAGATAAAACTTCCTATTAAGGATGTTTTACTGATAAATTCGTTTTTGGTCAGAATTATATTAAAGAAAATAGATTGTATGAGTAATACTCCAAAAGTAGCAAAAGCCCATATAAGCTTGCTGTTTGTTAATTGGATTAATAAATTATAAAGCGGACTACTTGGGCTTTGTGCTGCAATATATGGTGGATTGAGGAATGTTGGAATCCATAGCGCAAGTGCAAATACGAAAAACAGTAAGTATTGTTGGAGGTAGCTATGTCGAAAAAATTTGATGAACATGTTTATTTAAGTTATGAATTATGAGTTATGGGTTATGAGTTGATTTCGTTGTTATAATAGCACTTCTTATCATTTTTAGAAGCGAATTAGCATCATCTGATATTTCAGTAAACTCTTTTTTATTTAGAAATGTTGTTTCCAATAATAATTCTAACCAATAAATGGACTCGTTACACTCCTTTTGAGCGATTCCCAATTTATGAATAAAATCGGCTTTACTTTCCGCATTCTGAGCTTCCCTAACCAAAGCCCCCACAGCAGTTCCACTTCTAAGCAATTGCTTGCTCATAATATATTCTCTTTTTTCTTTAGTCAAATATTTATATAAGCTGACTGTTCTGACTGCAAAAGCAAAACTCTTCTTTACTATTGCTCCTTTTTTTTCACTCATAACTTATAATCCATCACTTATAACTCATTAAATCTTTCCCTAAATCTTTACGATAGTTTTTCCCTTCGAAATTTATTTTTTCAGCAATTTGATAAGATTTATCTAATGCTTCTTGCATACTTTCTCCGTAGGAAGTTATTGCTAAAACTCGTCCTCCATTTGTTAAAATTTCTCCTGTTTCAGGATTGGTTTTTGTACCTGCGTGAAAGATAATGCTGTCTTGATTATTTTCAAGTCCGCCGATGACTTTCCCTTTTTCGTAACTACCGGGATAACCACCAGCCACCAACATGATTGCTGCAGTTTGACGATCATCAATTTCTATTGTGCACTCATCCAAGCGATTTTCGGCCGTTGCTATTAGTACTTCTAAGAAATCATTTTTTATGCGTGGAATCACAGATTCCGTTTCAGGATCGCCCATGCGGGCATTGTATTCAATCACGAAAGGATTATTATTAACATTGATTAAGCCAAAAAAGATAAAGCCTTTATAATCTATCTTCTCAGAAATTAGTCCATCGATGGTTGGCCTTATAACTTGATCTTCTATTTTTTGCATGAGTTCATCATCCGCAAAAGGAACATGAGATATAGAGCCCATTCCACCAGTATTTAAACCTGTATCTCCTTCGCCAATTCGTTTATAATCTTTGGCTACAGGAAGAGTCTTATACGATTTTCCATCTGTAATTACGAAGACAGATAATTCAATGCCATCCAAAAATTCTTCGATCACCACTTTTGCTGAAGCATCTCCAAATTTTTGATCGCTCAACATTTCCCTTAATTCATTTTTTGCTTCGTCTAGTGAATTAGAAATAATAACCCCTTTTCCGGCAGCCAATCCATCCGCTTTTAAAACGTAGGGTGGTTTCAAAGTTTTTAAAAAGTCTATACCTTGACTTAAGGTATCTGGTGTAAATGTTTGGTAAGCTGCTGTTGGAATATTGTATTTAGCCATAAACTCTTTGGCGAAATCTTTACTGCCTTCGAGCATTGCTGCTTGTTTCACAGGACCAATTATACCCACTTTTTTCAATGCAGCATCTTCAAGAAAAAAATCGTGAATGCCTTCTACTAAAGGAACTTCAGGGCCTATTAAAACGAGTTCAATGTTTTCCTCTATAACTAATGTTTTAATTTTCTGAAAATCAGAAACTCCAATATTTACATTGGTTCCTAAGGACTCGGTACCCGCATTTCCTGGAGCAATAAACAATTTTGAGAGTTTCGGGCTTTGATTAATTTTCCATGCCAATGCATGTTCGCGGCCACCTGATCCAATAATTAAAACATTCATATTTTTATATTTAGAGTTGATTAATCGTTTTTTCAATGCTACTCCATAGTTTATCGGCCGTTTGTTGCCATGAATAAACCAATTTTCTTTTGTTTCCTTTTTGTATTAAATTCTTTCGCAAAATTGGGTCTTTTTCTATATTATTCAAAGCATTGGCTATAGAAATAACAGAAAAAGGATCAATCAATAAAGCAGCATCTCCAGCTACTTCTGGCATTGAACTGCAATTAGATGTAATTACAGGAACTCCAGATGAAAACCCTTCTAGTATTGGGACGCCAAAACCTTCAAATAGTGAAGTATAGCTTAATGCAAGGGCTGATGGAATTAATTTATACAATTCTTCTTGAGAAACACGTCCTGTAAAAATCACATCACTTTTAAATTGCATATTTTTAAAAATGGTTTTGAGATCATTGCTCCACCATTTTTTTTCTCCTACAATCATGAGTTTGCTCTCTGATTTATTTTCTTGTTTTAAAAAATCAAAGGCCAAAAATAAATTTTTTAAATTTTTTCGATCTTGAAGTGAACCCACAAAAATGAAATAAGGTTTGCCATTGGTATAGCTATTTCGAACAGCTTTTATTTCTTCCTCCTTTATCGGGTCGAAGCCATCTTTTGCAGCATTATAAACAACATCAATTTTATTCTCCTCAATACTGTAAGTTTCAATGATGTCTTTTTTTGAAAAGGCTGAAACAGTGGCAATCCGATCGGCTTTTTTGGCAAAGCGAGGAAAAAAATATTGATAATATTTTTGCACTAAGTAGGGCATCATTATTGAAAAATGTTCAAAATTTAAATCATGTATAATGCATAATTGTTTGCAATTGCTTTTGAGTGATAAATAGCCATCTGGCGACACAAAAATATCAGGATTTATCTTTTTTAAAATTTTAGGAATGGAGTATTCAAACCATATATATTGTAAAATAGGATGACGGGTTTGGGGGTGAATAATTATTGGAGTGACATTTTTAGCGAAAATAAAATCGGTGTCAAAATCCCGATCAAAAAGAAAATAAAAATGATGTTCAGGATGATCGATCACTATTCTCCGAAAACACTCGTGTATGAACCAACCAATTCCTTCCAATCGGTTTTTTAGCAGTAAACGAGTATTAACAACAATCTTCATCCTTTTGCTTAGTTTTTAATACTATAAATTTGAAATTTAATTCAAATATCCGAATTTTATTTGAAGATTTCAGCGTTTCCTTATATTTGACATATCTAGCACCATTTATTGTAAATTTATTATCTGAATTTCCTGATGCAAAAAAAATTCCTTCTAAATTTAATTTTGTTGCTTGGCTTAAATCTTCTGATTAAGCCTTTTTGGATATTTGGGATAGATCGTACTGTTCAGAATGTAGTGGGATCCGAAAACTATGGCTTCTATTTCGCTATCTTAAATTTCTCATTTCTATTTAATGTCATCCTTGATTTGGGGATTAGTAATTTTAATGGTCGAAATATAGCCAGACACAGCCAACTTCTTAGAAAATATTTTTCAGGAATATTGGTAATGAAAATGATTTTGGCCTTGGCGTATGGTTTATTCATTTTATTGCTCGGGTATATTATTGGTTACGATGAATCGCAATTATATTTGTTAAAGTGGGTGGCTTTTAATCAGGTTTTACTATCGTTTATCATATACCTGAGATCAAATATTTCGGGTTTGTTGATGCTGAAAACGGATAGTTTTATTTCTGTTCTTGATCGTTTTTTTATGATAGCTATCTGTAGTTATCTCTTGTGGGGAAGAGTATCTGGCGATCCTTTTCAAATTGAATGGTTTGTTTATGCTCAAACAACGGCATATATGGCTACTGCAATCATTGCTTTTTTGGTAGTGATTAAAAAATCTGGATTTATAAAACTTCGGTGGGATAGAGTATTTTTAAGCTTACTGATAAAACAAAGTTATCCATTTGCACTATTGGTCTTATTGATGAGTATTTATGGTAGGGTTGATGCTGTTTTTATTGAGCGCTTATTGGGTGGTGATTTGGGGGAATTGCAATCAGGAATTTTTGCGAAAGCGTTTAGAATTTGTGATGCTGGGAATAATTTTGCCCTTTTGTTTGGAGTTTTATTACTCCCTATTTTTTCGAGGATGATAAAACAAAAGGAGAGTGTTGCTTCATTGGTAAAACTTTCATTTTCCATCATATTTGTGGGATCAGTAACTGTTGCGATATGCTCTTATTTCTTTAATTTAGAAATTATGGAATTGCTGTATACTAAACATGAGAGCGAAACAGAATTATTATTTCAGCAACGACTTATGCAAGCAGCCAATGTTTATCGCATACTCATTTTTAGTTTTGTTGCTGTTTCGGCAAATTATATTTTCAGCACTTTATTAACCGCTAATGGCAATCTAAAACAGTTAAATATTATTGCCTCTTTAGCCGTGGTGTTGAGTGTGGTTCTAAACCTAATTTTAGTTCCCGACTATTTTGCAGTAGGATCGGCTATTGCTAGTTTGGTTGCCCAAGCTTTTACAGCCATTTTATTGATCTTTTATGCAAGTAAATTTTTCAAATTTAGATTCAATCATAAATTTTTGCTAAGTCTTTTGGGCTTTGTTTTAGGACTTATTTTATTCAATATTCTTATAAAAGAAATTCAAATTAATTGGTTATATCAATTTTCAATAATGTTAATTTGTGCATTAATTTTGGCATTTATTTTACGGTTGTTTAGCCTTCGATCGCTTATTAGCTTTATTCGAAATGCTTAGGCAATTATAAATAAATAAATTTCAAGATTTGCTTAAAATCAAATTTTCCTAACTTTATCACGAATTCAACACCAAAAACTAGATTATGGATGCAAGCTCAAAACAGGAGTCTCTTTTTAATTCCTTAGATTTAATTCGATTTGTTATAAGATGGAAATGGGTATTGTTGGCTGTTTTTATTTTCTCAGCTATAGCTGCTGCTATTTTTTCATCTACATATTTTATTAGTCCACTGTATAAGTCAGAGGTGATAATGTATCCATCTACTTCGAACTCGATTTCTCGGACTTTAGTGAGTAATAATTCGACGAGCAATGATTTACTAAAATTTGGAGAAGAAGAACAAACAGAACAAATGCTCCAGCTATTAAATTCAAATTTGATAAAGGATCGTATTATTGCGAAATATGACCTTTTAAGCCACTATGGAATTCAAAAGGATTCGCGTTATCATATGACACAATTATATAAAGAATACGAGAGTAATTTTAAATTTTCACGTACCGAATATATGGCTGTTCAGATTATCGTTTGGGATGAAGATCCGAAAATGGCTGCAGATATGGCAAATGATATTGTAACCCTAGTGGACTCTATAAAAACATTTATTCAAAAAAAACGAGCAGTGAAAGGCTATGAAATTGTTGAGAAGGAATATAATGTTTTGCTGAACGAAATGAAAATCAAGGAAGATTCATTAACTGGCTTGCGAAAGTTGGGGATTCATGATTATGAAACCCAAGCAGAGATGATTAATCAGCAGTTAGCAATTGAATTAGCAGCAGGGAATTTATCGGCGGTAAAAAGATTAGAAGAACGATTGGATGTGTTAGCAGAATATGGGACAGCCTATGTTTCGCTTCGTGAAGGAGTACAATATGATATTGGACAATTAAGTACATTGAAGTCGAAACTCAATGAAGCTAGAATTGATGCACAAGAAGTTCTTCCTCAAAATTTCATTGTAAATAAGGCTTTTAAAGCAGAGAAAAAATCATATCCCGTTCGTTGGTTGATTGTTGTTTTAAGTTGTTTTTCGGCTACTTTACTGAGCTTTATTATTCTACTTTTTATCGAACAACTTTCAAAAATAGATTTGACAATTAAAGAAAATTAATTGTTTTGCTAACTCTTTTTCGGAAATATAAAACCTTGCTTATAATTTTCAGTAGCCTTATTTATGCGCTGGTGAATTTGTTTTTAATTATTGAATTTGGGTTTTATTGGGGACTCGCTTTTCCACTGCTTCTAGTAGTCATTTATTTCTACATCTTTTCGTATGATAAAATCCTTTTCTTAATTCTATTCTCTACACCATTTGCAATTAATTTTATTAATTCCCAAATTGGTTATGGGATTTCAATACCCACCGAACCATTATTGGCTGGACTTGTACTACTTTTTATTCTGCGACTTTTCTCAAATTATGCCTATGATAAAAGAATTTTAAAACATCCTGTAAGTCTCATTATTATGGCTTCATTACTTTGGATGTTTATAACATCTATTAGTTCTGAATACCTCGTCGTTTCATTAAAATATTTTTTTTCCAGACTATGGTTTGTGATTCCATTTTATTTTATGCTAATCCCTTTATTCAAGGATAGCAAGTATATTAAAGCATTTTTTTGGGTGTATGCAATTCCTTTAGTTGGAGTTATTATTTATACCATTTATCGACATTATACTTGGGGATTTGGGGAGGAAACTGCCCATTGGGTGATGAGCCCTTTTTATAATGACCATACCGCTTATGGCGCAGCATTAGCTTTGTTTATTCCTGTTTTTGCCCAAATTAGTTTTCGAAAAAAAAATAATTTCAGAATTCGATATGCAGCTTTAACAATATTTGTAATACTTCTTATAGCTATTGTTTTATCATTTAGTCGTGCCGCATGGTTAAGTGTTTGTGCTGCATTTGTAGTATTCTTATTAGTAAAATTTAAAGTAAAATTTAGATGGGTTTTGCTGATGTGTATTATACTGATGAGTGTTTTATTTAGCTTTCAAAATGAATTGGTTTATGTGTTGGAGAGGAATAAACAAGAGTCTTCAGAAAATATGGTTGAGCATGTTAAATCGATGTCAAATATCTCATCAGATGCCTCAAATCTCGAACGAATTAATCGTTGGAAATCAGCCTCCCGACTATTTAAAGAACGACCAATATTGGGGTGGGGACCAGGAACTTATCAGTTTGTTTATGCTCCATATCAGAAAGCAAAAGAAAAAACACAAATAAGTACTAATGCAGGGAATATGGGAAGTGTTCATAGTGAGTTTTTAAGTCCACTTGCTGAGATGGGGATATTGGGTTTGTTGTTTGTAATTCTGCTTTTGATTTATGTATTTAAAATGGGTCTTGATTTTTATAAACACTGTCAGAATAGAGAATTAAAAATGTTAAGTCTTGTTTCTGTCTTGGGTCTGGTTACTTATTTTACTCACGGTTTATTGAATAATTTCTTGGAAACAGATAAACTAGCACTTCCAGTTTTTGGTTTTATTGCTATTATTGTAGCCCTCGATTTATACCATAAAAAAAATCCGGATTCTGAAACCCGGATTTAGTATTTATTCAATTATAAATCTTCAATTATTTCAGGCAACTTCCTGATGGCTGCTAATTCCCGCCATTTTTTACGAGCTTCAATAGCTGGTGCACCAAAATAAGTTTTTCCACCTTCTAATGACTTACCAACGCCGGAAGTTGCTAAAACTACAGCTCCTTTTCCAATAACAAGATCTTTGTTTACGGCAACTACGCCCCATAAAATTACGTCATCTTCAATGCGTGTAACTCCTGCAATGGCAGCATGTGCACCAATCAAACAATTTTTTCCTATATAAGTGTCATGTCCTATTTGCGAATGATTGTCCATTTTGGTTCCATCTGATATAATGGTATCCCCAGAAACTCCTTTGTCGATAGCACATAAAGCACCAATTTCAACATTATTCCCAATCATAACACGACCGCATGATTCCATTTTATGGTAACCATCCTGGCGCCTTTGGAAGTAATAGGCATCTGCACCTAAAACAGCATTGGAGTGAATAATCACATTATCACCAATAACCGTATGATCGTAAATACATACGTTTGCATGAATAATGCAATTTCTCCCGATGCTAACATTATTGCCAATAAAGGCTCCAGCTTGAATAATTGTTCCTTTGCCAATAAGAGCTGATTCGCTGACATTAATATTTGATGGTACAAAAGGCCTAAATTTTTTAGCCAATGTTACATAATCCGTGAAAGGATCTTCTGAAATTAGAAGTGCTTTCCCGTTCGGACATTCAACCTCCTTATTAATTAAAATTGTTGTTGCATTTGAGTTTAATGCTTTTTGATAATATTTGGGATGATCAACAAATGTTAGATCACCTGCCTCAACCATATGTATCTCGTTAATTCCTTTAACCTCAAAATCAGCATTGCCAATATATTTGGCATCTATTATTTCTGAGATTTCCTTCAGCGTGTATGATCTGTCAAATTTCATTCTGTTTATTTAACTCTTTCTGAATATTGATTTGTACGAGTATCAACTTTGATGCGATCTCCAGTGTTAATAAACAAAGGAACTTTTACAACACCCCCAGTTTCAAGAGTAGCATCTTTAAATGTATTTGTAGCTGTATTTCCTTTTTCACCTGGTTCAGTATAAGTTACTTCAAGCTCAACATAAGCAGGCATGTCGCAACTCAAGTAAGTCTCGGTTTCGGCATGTGTTAATATTTCAACTGTTTGACCTTCTTTTAAAAGACCTGGAGCTGGGATTAAATCTTTATCTACAAATGTTTGTTCATAGGTTTCAGTATTCATGAAATGATAAATGTCACCTTCATTATATAAGTATTGATATGTTCTTCTTTCTACACGTTGAGTATTTATTTTTACTCCAGCTGTAAATGTATTAGGAATGACTTTTCCTGTTTTTAAATTTCTAAGTTTTGTACGGACAAATGCTGGTCCTTTTCCTGGTTTTACATGTTGAAACTCAACGATTGAATACAAATCTCCATTGAATTCGATACAAAGCCCATTTTTAAAATCTGATGTTGATGCCATATAGTTGGTATATAAAATATTTGTTTTTTTAAATATTGTTTCTTGTATAGCCACGCATAATACCGCGGGTTGAGCGTGCAATAAAATACAGGATATCATCTCTTTCAGGTGTTGCAGGGCAATCAGCTTCGATGATAGCAACTGCTTGAGATACATTATTTCCTTTGATATAAATTGTGCGGTAAATGTCCTGAATGGCGTTAATTTGGTCATTGGTAAAACCACGGCGACGTAAACCTATTGAATTTACACCAACATATGAAAGAGGCTCGCGAGCAGCTTTTGTAAATGGAGGTACATCTTTACGTGCCAATCCACCGCCACCAACCATCGCATGTGTTCCAATTTGTACAAATTGGTGAATAGCTGCCATTCCTCCGATTACAGCCCAATCATCAATTGTGATATGACCTGCAAGTGTAGCAGCATTGGCTAAAATCACATTATTCCCAATTATACAATCGTGAGCAACATGAACATAGGCCATCAATAAGCAATTATTTCCGACTACAGTTTCGTTATTTGCTTTTGTTCCACGGTTTATGGTTACAAACTCGCGAATAATAGTATTATCACCAATCTTTACAAATGTTTCTTCACCCCTATATTTTAAATCCTGAGGGATAGCTGAAATTACAGCTCCTGGGAAAATACGGCAATTTTTTCCAATGCGTGCGCCTTCCATAATTGTTACATTGGATCCTATCCAAGTGCCTTCATCAATTTCCACATTTCGTTCAATATTTACGAAAGGTTCAATCACAACATTACTTGCAATTTTAGCTTGCGGATGGACATATGCTAATGGTTGATTCATTTTTTTTTGTTTAGATTTTTACTTTTCCTTTTTAGTTATTATAGCCATCATTTTGGCTTCGATAACAATATTCTCACCAACATAAGCAACTCCTTGCATATGGCAAATTCCTCTACGGATAGGTGAGATCAGTTCCAGTGAAAAAACGATAGTGTCACCCGGAACAACTTTATGGCGAAATTTTACGTCATCAATTTTGGCAAACAAAGTGATGTAGTCTTGTGGATTATCAACAGAGCTCATTGCTAATATGCCACCTGTTTGTGCCATGGCTTCGATTTGAATGACACCCGGAAATACAGGTTCACCAGGGAAATGACCAACGAAAAAAGTTTCGTTCATCGTTACATTTTTTACACCCACAACTTTATTTTCGCTTAATTCCATTATTTTATCGATAAATAAAAATGGAGGACGGTGTGGTAATAATTCTTGAATTTGGATTACATCCAAAACAGGCTTTTTGTTAAGATCAAATGGAGGTTTAGTATTCATAGTCTAAAATTTTATTTGTTTTTTGATCAATTTTGCAAACTCAATATTCGAGTAATGCCCAGGACGTGAGGCTATAATTTTTCCTTTAATTGGATTTCCAAGCAAAGTCAGATCACCAATTACATCTAGTAATTTATGACGAGCTGGTTCATTCTCATAGTGGAGTTCAAGGTTATTCAAAATTCCTTCTTCCTTAACGATAACTTTGGGTTTTTGAAATATTCCTGATAAGCGATCGAGTTCTTCTTGTGATACAAGTCTATTTACAAATACTATTGCATTATCAAGGTTTCCACCTTTAATTAAATTATTGCTTAATAAAAATTCAAGTTCATGTAAAAATACAAATGTTCGACATTTGGCAAACTTCTCCTTGAATTCTGAAATATTATTTAGTTGAGTTTTTTGCTCACCTAAAACTTTTGTTTCGTAATTTATAGTTACATCAATATTATAATGATCATCCGGTATTGCTCTGATGGCAATTTTATTTTTAACGTCTGTATAAATTACTTCCGAATCAATGATAATATATTCGCGTTCTGCATTTTGCTCTTCAATTCCAGCTTCAAGCAATGCTTTTACAAAATAATGAGAACTGCCATCCATAATTGGGCTTTCGTCCTTATCCATTTCAATCAAAATATTATCAATGCCAAGACCAGTTAAAGCAGCCAATACATGTTCGGTAGTGTAAATTCGTGCATCGTTTTCTTCCAAAGTAGTGCCGCGTGCAGTATCAACAACATTATCAATGTTAGCATGAATAATAGGAGATCCCTTCAAGTCAATACGTTGAAATTTTATGCCAAAATTTTCAGGGGCTGGCTTAAATGTCAGATTCGCTGTTAAGCCCGTATGTAATCCAGTTCCCGAAACGGTCACAGATTTTTTTAAAGTTTGTTGTTTTTCCGGCATAAAGATGTCGAATATATTGGTTTAAATCATCGCAAAAGTAATAATTTTTGGGATAATTAATTGGGCTGGCTAATTATTATGATTCTTTATGATTTTTCTCTAATTCATCCAACCGGCTAACGATTTTGCTTAAGTTTCGGAAATGTACATAAGATTTGCGGTATTTCCCTATTTCAAAAGATGGTGATCCTTGAATGATGCTGCCAGCTTTAATGTTGGATCCAACACCTGATTGCGCTGCTATCATCACTCCATCGCCTATAACTAAATGACCAATAATGCCAACTTGACCACCAATCATGCAATTTTTACCAATCCTTGTTGATCCAGAAACGCCAGATTGCGCAGCAATTACAGTATTTTCGCCTATTTCAACATTATGGCCTATTTGTATAAGGTTATCAATTTTTGCTCCTTTTCGGATGATTGTACTTCCCAGAGTTGCTCTGTCAATGCATGTATTCGAACCAATTTCAACATTGTTTTCGATGATAACATTTCCGATTTGTGTTACTTTTTTGAAATTATTATCAGATTGTGGAGCAAAGCCAAAACCATCACCTCCAATAACGACTCCAGAATGGAAAGTGCAATTTTCTCCGATGATATTATCCGAATATATTTTTACTCCTGAAAAAATTAAACATCCATTTCCAATGCTTGTATTATCCCCAATGGTAGTTTGGGGATAGATTTTTACATTATCTCCAATTTTTGCATTTTCACCGATCACCACAAACTCGCCTATATAA
>JAOZUV010000208.1 GCA_029938505.1 Bacteroidales bacterium
CCCTACACAAGGACCTAAACAATTTCCAATATGATATTCCAAACAAACTTTAAACTTGTTTTGTTCGATGTTTTTTTGCGTAAGATTTAAATTGCAATTCCGTAAAGGATACAATTGCTTGATGAGATTCAATACAGTCTTCATCATCGTTACGGAAGCATATGGGCCGAAATAATCGGAGCCATCTTTATATAAATTACGGGTAGAAAAAATGCGTTGGAAGGGCCCTTTTTTAATACAGATCCAAGGATAGGTTTTGTCATCCTTTAACATAACGTTATAACGAGGTTGATATTTTTTTATCAGATTATTTTCCAATAAAAGAGCATCGTACTCAGTATCGACGACAATAAATTTTATGTCAACAATTTTACGAACCAGAACATTCACTTTGCCATAGGCATGATGTTCTTTATTAAAATAAGAGGCAACTCTTTTCTTTAGATTCTTGGCTTTTCCAACATAAATTATCTTTTGATCTTTATCGAAATACTGGTAAACTCCCGGTTTATTCGGGAGGGCTTTTATCAGTGTTTTTAATTGATCGATATGTGGGTTATTGATTGCCAAATTATTCTTCCTCAGTTTTCATGGCGTCCCAACCCTGGGCTTTTAATTCAATGGCTGTTCCTGAACGACTAATCATATATTTACCGTCGTTTTTGTTAGTCATATGACCAATAATAGAAATATCCTCTAAGTCTTTTACTTTTTCAAAATCGGATTGATTAATAGTAAACAACAATTCATAATCTTCGCCACCACTTAAAGCTGCTATGGTAGGATCAATTTTAAATTCTTCCGACATCGTAATCGTTGCAGCATCTATAGGAATTTTGTCTTCATAAACATTGCACCCCAAATCAGAATGCTTGCATAAATGTAAAACCTCTGAAGCCAAACCATCCGAAATGTCAATCATGGAGGTTGGTTTGATTCCTTTGTCTTTCAACAACTCAACCACATCCTTACGAGCTTCTGGTTTTAATTGTCTTCCTAAAATATAATCATTACCAGCAAAATCAGGTTGCATATTAGGATCTGCTTTGAACACTTGTTTTTCTCTTTCCAAAACGAGTAATCCCATATAAGCGGCTCCTAAATCGCCACTTACACAAAGCAAGTCTCCAATTTTAGCGCCTTTTCTGTAAACGACCTCTTCTTTTTTTGCCTCTCCAATAACGGTAATAGCAATGAAAAGATTGGAAGAACTAGAGGTGGTGTCCCCACCAACAATATCAACATTGTATTTCTCGCAGGCCAAATAAATGCCAGAGTATAATTCTTCTAGGGCTTCAACCGAAAAACGATTGGAAGCTGAAATGCCTATGACTAATTGCTTAGGTTCTCCATTCATCGCGTAGATGTCAGAAAAGTTAACAATAGCTGCTTTATAACCCAAATGTTTTAGTGGTGTATAAGTCATATCAAAATGAACACCCTCGATTAATAGGTCGGTAGTAACCAAATTTTGTTTGCCTTTTGAATCGATAACGGCTGCATCATCACCCACTCCTTTGATAGTGCTTTTGTGGTTTAACTTTATGTTTTTTGTGAGATGATCTATTAAACCAAATTCTCCTAATTCTGATAATTCTGTACGTTGTTTTGAGTCTTCTATCATAATATGATTGAGATAAGTGTTTGGGTTATTTTCTTTAAAAATACAACAATTCGTTTCAGCTGCAAAATTATGAAATATCTCGATTCAATTTTGGGTTAACATTCATAATTTGCGTATATTTGCAGCCTTATTCTTATTTAAACTTAATACAAATAGGTGTAATCGACACAGAGGAAATGAGTGAGGAGAAAAATAATATACTAGACGAAGTAACTCAGGGTGAGTATAAATACGGTTTTGTAACGGATATTGAAACAGAAACAGCTCCAATGGGTTTAGATGAATCAACCGTTCGATTTATTTCGGCCAAAAAAAATGAACCTAAGTTCATGTTAGAGTTTCGTCTAAAAGCTTTTCGCTATTGGCAAAAGATGAAGGAACCAAATTGGGCGCATTTAAAATATCCAAAGATTAATTATCAGGACATTATTTATTATGCTGCCCCAAAACAAAAGAAAGAATTAGAAAGTTTGGATCAGGTGGATCCAGAGTTGTTGGATACTTTTAATAGGTTGGGTATTTCTCTTGATGAGCAGAAAAAACTTTCAGGTGTAGCTGTAGATGCTGTTATTGATAGTGTTTCTGTGAAAACTACTTTTCAAGATACGCTTTCAAAACATGGAATTATATTTTGTGCTTTTAGCGAAGCCGTTCAAAATCATCCTGAGCTTGTAAAAAAATATATGGGGAGCGTGGTTCCTTATACCGATAATTATTTTGCTGCTTTAAATTCTGCTGTTTTTAGTGATGGTTCGTTTTGTTTTATCCCGAAAGGAGTTCGTTGTCCGATAGAATTATCAACTTATTTCCGTATTAATGCGGCAAATACCGGGCAATTTGAAAGAACTTTGATTATTGCCGAAGATGATGCTTATGTGAGTTATATGGAAGGTTGTACCGCTCCACAGCGTGACGAAAACCAATTGCATGCAGCCATTGTTGAAATTATTGCAATGGATAATGCCGAAGTTAAATACTCAACCGTTCAAAACTGGTATCCTGGAAATAAAGAAGGTGTCGGAGGTATTTTCAATTTTGTGACTAAAAGAGGTAAATGCCAGGGAGTAAATTCAAAAATTTCGTGGACTCAGGTTGAAACGGGTTCTGCCGTTACCTGGAAATATCCTTCATGTATATTGATGGGCGATCATTCTGTTGGTGAATTTTATTCAGTGGCCGTTACTAATAATTATCAGCAAGCCGATACAGGTAGCAAAATGATTCACATTGGTAAAAATACCAAGAGTACCATTATCTCAAAAGGGATTTCTGCCGGTAAGAGTCACAACAGTTATCGTGGATTGGTAAAAGTGACCAAACGTGCTGAAAATTCAAGAAATTTCTCACAATGCGATTCCCTACTTTTAGGTGATCGTTGCGGTGCACATACGTTCCCATACATTCAAGCGGATAATAAATCATCGGTAATTGAGCATGAAGCAACCACTTCAAAAATCTCTGAAGACCAATTATTTTATTTAAATCAGAGAGGGATAGAAACTGAGAGTGCCATTGGTTTAATTGTGAATGGTTATGCCAAAGAGGTATTAAATCAGTTGCCGATGGAATTTGCTGTTGAAGCACAAAAGTTGCTTCAAATTACTTTAGAAGGTAGTGTAGGTTAATATTAAAAAAATTAAAAAGATCATATAAAATGCTATTGAATATTAAAGATTTACATGTTTCGATTCATGGAAAAGAAATAATCAGAGGATTGAATTTAGGAGTGAATCATGGTGAGGTTCATGCAATCATGGGTCCAAACGGAACAGGTAAAAGCACATTGGCTGCTGCCATTACTGGTCGCGAAGGTTATGAAATTACCAAAGGTGAAATTATATACAATGGAAAAAATATATTAGATTTTCCACCAGAAGACAGAGCCCGTGAAGGCATCTTTTTGAGTTTTCAATATCCTGTAGAAATTCCTGGTGTAAGCATGACTAATTTTATGCGTACTGCTGTAAACGAACACCGAAAATATAAAGGAGAAGACCCCATGCCTGCCGGGGAGTTCTTAAAGAAAATGGAAGAAAAGAAAAAATTGGTTGAGATACATTCAAAACTAACCAATCGTTCGGTAAACGAAGGCTTTTCTGGTGGTGAGAAAAAGAAAAATGAAATTTTCCAAATGGCAATGTTAGAGCCAAAACTTTCCATCCTTGATGAAACAGATTCAGGTTTAGATATTGATGCGCTTCGCATTGTAGCTAATGGCGTTAATATGTTAAGAAAGCCAGAAAATGCATTTGTGGTGATTACTCACTATCAACGGTTATTGGATTATATTGTTCCTGATTTTGTTCATGTTTTATTTGATGGACGTATTGTAAAATCAGGTGGTAAGGGTCTTGCTTTAGAGCTAGAGGAAAAAGGATACGACTGGATTAAAAAAGAATTTGCACAATAATTGTTGGAGAAAAAGCAGATGAAAATAAGTGACAAACAAATCGACTTGCAGCAAAAGCTGATTACTCTTTTTGGAGAATATAATTCAAAATTCTTCACTGAGGATAGAGCTTGTATTGCTGAGAATCGATTGCGTTCGATTGATCTTTTCGAACAAAAGGGTTTTCCTACAATTAATGAGGAAGCATGGAGAAGTACAAACCTAACCAATGCTTTATCAAAAGACTATTTGCATTTATCAGGATTTAATACCGAAAATATTGATCTGAATAAACTTTTTCAATGTGATATTCACGACTTTGATACTGATATCATTTCATTATTGAATGGTTGGGTGGTGAATGGTGGCGTTGAATTACGCACTTTAGCAAATGGAACCATCATTGGATCAATGGCTGAAGCCATGAAAAAATTACCAGAGTTTTTTGATAAATACTACGGTAAAAGCGAGAAGATTGAAGAGCATAGTATGAGCTCTTTAAATACGGCCATGGTTCAGGATGGTGTATTTATTTATGTTCCTGACAATGTGGAGTTGGATCAAGCTTTACAAATGGTAAGCATCATCAATCACGAAAAAGGTTTGTTTGTTCAGAACAGAAACCTTATTGTACTTGGTAAAAATAGCAAACTACGCTTAGTTCATTGCGATGATACAACCAATCAATTGGCTAGTTTTAATAACTCAGTGACTGAGGTTTTTGTAGGTGAAAATGCAAAACTTGATCATTATAAATTACAGAATTTCAATAACGAATCAACCTTAATAAATACCACTTATTTCCATC
>JAOZUV010000209.1 GCA_029938505.1 Bacteroidales bacterium
GGAGTTTTCTTTATTTACTTAGGTTCCCTTGAATTACTATCTATTTTGAACAAAGTTAGTTCTTTTTCAAAATGGTGTCAGTGTTAAAGGATTGAATGGAGGATAAAGAGTTGAAAATTTTAATAACGGGAAACATGGGTTATATTGGCCCGGTTCTATCGAGACATCTACGTGAAACTCACCCTGATGCAGTACTGGTTGGACTTGATATGGGCTATTTTGGTAATTGTATTACAGCATTGGATGTTCTACCGGAATGTAGGATGGATGTGCAGTATTTTGGAGATGTTCGGGATTTACGAGCGGAAATTTTAGAAGGGGTTGATACAATTGTTCATCTTGCTGCCATTTCCAACGATCCCATGGGAAATAAATTTGAGGAGATAACTTTTGAAATAAATCATCGTGCAAGTATCAATCTAGCGGAAAAAGCAAAAGAAGCTGGGGTGAAATCGTTTATTTTTGCTTCTAGCTGCAGTATGTATGGCGAAGCCGCAGGCAAACCAAAAACAGAAAATGATAAGTTGAATCCACTTACTGCATATGCTAAATCTAAAGTTTATACCGAAAAGAATTTACGATCTTTAGCAGATAATTCTTTTACCGTTACCTGTTTGAGATATTCAACAGCTTGCGGAATGAGTGATCGACTTCGACTAGACCTTGTTTTGAATGATTTTGTGGCTTGCGCTGTTGCTACAAAAAAGATCACAATTTTAAGTGATGGCACACCATGGCGGCCTCTGATAAACGTAAAAGATATGGCCAGAGCAATTGAATGGGCAATTGTTAGAAGTACAGATGATAATAGGCAATTTTTAGCTGTCAATATTGGGTGTGATGAATGGAATTATCAGGTAAAAGACTTGGCTGATGCTGTAGCTCAGGTTATGCCCGATGTTGAAATCAGTATAAACAAAGATGCTGCCCCGGATAAACGGTCGTATAAGGTAAATTTCGATTTATTCAAGAGTTTGGCCCCCAACTATCAACCTACTGTAAACCTGATAACCTCAATAAAAGAATTAAAGACAGGGCTTGAGGCTATGGAATTTAAAGATGGGAATTTTCGTAGCTCGAATTACATGCGACTTATGCATCTAAATCATCTAATGAAAAAAGAAATTATAAACGATAGATTAGAATTAGTTAAGAATAAAAGCTGATACCAGTATTCTTACTGGTCTTTGAAAGGTGCTTAAGTGATTACAGAATATAAATGCCCAGTTTGCCATTCAAATGAAGTGATTGTTTTTTTTGAGACATCTCTGATTCCTGCTAATATCGCAATATTATGGTCTGATCGAGATTCCGCTATTAACTGTTCAAAAGGTGATCTCAAACTTGGCTTCTGCAAAATATGTAGCATGATCTGGAATATGGTATTTGATACAACTAAGCTGGAGTATTCCGAAGATTATGATAACTCACTTCATTTTTCAAAAGTTTATGACGAGTACGCCAGATCAGTTGCTATGCATTTAATTGACCAATATGAGATATATGATAAAAAAATTGTTGAAATAGGTTGTGGGAAAGGTGATTTCCTAATCATGCTTTGTGAGATGGGTAAAAATACAGGGTTTGGATTTGATACAAGCTATGTTCCTCGTAAGATTGATGGAGAAGTCGCTAAGCGCCTGACATTTATTAAGGATTTTTACTCGGAAGAATACTCAAACTATTATGGTGATCTGGTATGTAGTCGTTATGTGCTCGAACATATTGAAAACCCTGTTGAATTTTTAAAAACAGTTCGACAGAATATTGGTAACAGGCAGGACTCCATTGTATATTTTGAAGTTCCGAATGTGTATCTTATCCTCGAAAAAATGTCTGTTTGGGATATAATCTATGAGCACTGCTTATATTTTAGTCCAGGATCTTTAGCCTTTATCTTTGAAATGTGTGGATTTAGAGTGAATAATGTCAAAGAATCATATGGGAACCAGTTTGTTAGTATTGAGGCAGTACCAATTGGTAATGAGGAAAATGACACTTTGTATAATAGAAAAGGTGATCAGGAAAAAATTGTCGGAATGGTTGAAACATTTAATTTAAACTATCTGAAAAAGATGGAAATTTGGCGTCGTAAAATCCAGATAATCGAGAATGAACAAAAACGTACGATCCTATGGGGAGCTGGCGCAAAAAGTGTCAGTTTCTTGAATATGTTCAAAATTGAAAAATCCTTACAGTATGTTGTGGATATTAATCCCAATAAACATGGGAAATATATTGCTGGTACTGGTCAAAGAATTGTGCCGCCAGACTTTATTCGTGAATTTAAGCCAGATTCTGTTCTAATAATGAATCCCATGTATGAAGCGGAAATTCGTTCGGAAATAAAGGAAATGATAGGTGATGTCGAAGTATTGATCGTTTAAGATTAGAAAGAAATATCATATTCATATTCTAAATTATGAAAGGAAAATAAACATGCCTCAAAAAAGTCATTGCCGTTTCTGTGGTGTAATTTTACATAAAGTCTGTGTAGATCTAGGAATGTCTCCGCTTTGTGAGAGCTATATCAGTGCTGATAACTGGAACCAGATGGAACCTTTTTATCCTCTTCGCGTATATGTTTGTGATAAATGTTTTTTGGTACAGTTAGATGAATATGTAAAGCCTGAAGATATTTTTACTGAGTATGCCTACTTTTCTTCTTACTCTGATGACTGGTTGAAACATTCAAAAACATATGTAGAAAAGATGATGGATATTTTCAGCCTTGACGAAGATAATTTAGTAGTAGAAGTTGCTAGTAACGATGGATATTTACTTCAATATTTTCTTGAAAGAAAAATTCCTGTTCTGGGAATAGAGCCAGCAAAAAATGTTGCTAAAATAGCTGAAGAGAAAGGTGTTGCTACACTTATAGAATTTTTTGGTGAAAAAACTGCCACTGAATTGGTTGCCCAGGACAAGAAAGCTGATTTATTGATTGGGAACAATGTTTTGGCACAAGTTCCTGATATAAATGATTTTGTTAAAGGGTTGAAGATTCTTTTAAAGCCACATGGGGTCATTACTATGGAATTTCCCCACATTATGTGTTTGATCGAGGAAAATCAATTCGACACAATTTACCACGAACATTTTTCTTATTTTTCGTGTTATTCGGTAGTAAGAATTCTTGAGGAGCATGAGCTAAGATTGTTTGATGTTGAGGAAATCCCAACACATGGCGGTTCATTACGAATTTATGCATGCCACAATACTGATAGCTCAAAATCTGTCAGTAGTCGCGTGAAAGATTTACAGAAAAAGGAGATTTCAGCCGGTGTAGACGGTTTTGATTATTATGAAAAATTCCAGGAAAATGTCATAGAAACAAAACGTAAACTTCTCGATTTTTTGATTTCTGAAAAGCGTAAAGGGAAATCGATTGTCGGATATGGTGCTCCTGGTAAAGGAAATACCTTGTTAAATTATTGTGGCATTCGCACAGATTTTCTCGATTATACAGTTGATAGGAATCCATATAAACAAGGCAAGTATTTGCCTGGAACACGAATACCAATTTATGACCCATCTAAGATTACCGAGACAAAGCCTGACTATGTACTTATTCTTCCCTGGAATTTTAAGGATGAAATAATTAAACAGATGGTCAATATACGTGAATGGGGCGGGCAGTTTATTATCCCCATCCCCGAAGTTACAATATATTAGAATGTATTTCGCTTTCTTACCACGAATGGATTGGATTTTTTTTGGATCTTGGGAAAAGTACTTGCAATAATTTTTTTTCTGCGTAAAAACGTAATCGTCAATTAAACGCTATCTTTTTCTCGTCTATATTTTATCATGATGCGACATCTTAAAATAATAACGGAGGATAGAAGCTCAGGATCAGACGAATTGTTTTTTGCTATTTGAGTGTAGTTTCACTCACATTTCCCTCTCTCTCCTCAGCGTCAATTAAAGTTAGCTGAAGATTGGTAATCAGATTGTTATATATTAAAAAAGAAGAATTTTGGTGTTATTTAAAAATTTTCTTGCTTAACTTTTTGCCAATATATTCGTTAAATAATTCTCTATGTCCTTTAGAACTTATTAGAATTATCCCACAAACTAACACTGTTACTCCAGTCTTTAATGAAATAGAAATTACTAAACTCTCAATTTTCACTTGGGATAAGAGAAACAGACTTATTCCGACTCCTAAACTCAATAGAATAGGGAAAATAAAGATTTTTAAAAATTTTAAAAAGGGGAAATTAAGCGCTTGGTTAATTAGCAAGTACAGAGCTAGAAAAAAATTTAATACAAAAGCAACTATTAATCCATAAGCAATATCCACTAAACTTTTCCCTACAAATACTCCATATGCTATGCCACTTAACGTAAAAAGAGCACCAAGGCATCCAGCATAAAATAATAAGTCTGTACGGTTTGTTGCTTGAAATATGGAACCGGTACTTGATGACACAATTTGAATTGCAACAGTTAATGCAAGTAACTTAAAGACCGGAATACTTTGTTCCCACTGAGTACCAAAAATTATTGTAATAATTTCATTGGCACTAAAATAAAGGAAAATAGATAAAGGGAAACCTATAGTAGCAAGCAATTTTACAAGTTTACAATAAACATTGTATATAAATTTTTTATCATCTTGATAATCTGACAAAATAGGATGTAGGACAGGGGTAATAACATGAGTTAAGTTCTGTACTGGCATCATCATTAGTCGGTATGATTTGTCATAAAAACCTAATGCTGCTAGGCTAAAGTACTTTCCAATTAATAAGTTATCCGCATTGCGACTGAAATAATTAATAAAATTAAAAAAGAACTGAAAAGATGCATA
>JAOZUV010000210.1 GCA_029938505.1 Bacteroidales bacterium
CAAAACTATGACGCGCAATATGATTCGACAAGTTTTTTTCAATACCACATTGAGAAGCTATCCGTTTCAAGTATTTATTTAAAAGCTTGGAAGCATTATTTATCTTAATATAAATATCTTCTTTGCTTTCAGGGTTTGCCTTTTTCAGAAAAGGAAAAACATAATCATTATTTGAGCACTTATCGCTTTCATAAAAATTTAGAATACTAAAGGCTTTTTCAGAAATTTTTAAACTGACAGGTTTCTCATTTTTATTCATCTGGTAATACAAACGCCCATCAACAAAATTTGACCACTTCAACTCAAGAACATCCGAAATTCTCACCCCTGCAAAGTAATACGAAAATAGCCAAACATTTTTTGTGTGCCAGATAGAGGTTTGTTTTACAAGTTCAAGGTCTTCGACCTTTTGGATTTCCTCCCTAGTCAATCCAATTTTATTCCCCGATTTAATACGGATTTTTTCTTTCTCCCCTGCAAACGGATAATGTTTAGCATGGACGACATTTTCTTTAATAGCAATATTGAAGACTGTACGAATAAATATTAATTGGTTCGTAATGGTTCTTGTCTTTTGCCCTAAATAGGACGCACAAAAGGTTTTGTATCGTGTAATAAAAGAAGTATCAATATTTTCAAAAGAAAGGGTGTTATTTTTCGCAAACATTTTAAGATCATTCATAATAGAGTGATCTTTTTTTAACCCAATCGAAATTCTTTTTTTTCTTCTTTCTTTAATAGTATCAATGATAGATTGTTCAGGTTCTAAATCATCTAAATTCGTAAATTCTTGGATGTTGTGTAATATTGACAATTCAACTTTAGCAACTGAAAAAGTACCTTTGATATATTTGTTTTTTATTCTCTCAGAGGCGATTTGATAAAAAGAAATATTACTTCCTGTTCGTTTTACCTTTTTTTGTATCTGTTTGGTGGAAAGGTTCTCCTCATTTGCTTCATCATCTAATAAAGTCGCTTGTGCTTCACTTAGTTTTTTGAGAATCAAATTATTGAGGCGTGTTGAATTAGAATGTGATTTTTTTACTTTGCTCGCTGATACATCCCAATCTTTCTCAAAAATATCTTGTCCTATAAAAATATAGCGTGTTTTTCTATTTTTGGTGATCCTTAAAGCAAGAGGAAATGTTCCATCTTTTTTCTCATCATGCTTCCAAAGTATTATCTTTACTGATGCCATAGAGTTTTTAATTTTTCAACAAAGATACAAAATAATGAGATTCTTCCTAAAACATACCTAAAACATACCTAAAACATACCTAAAACATTTAGTGGTTTTATATGGATTATGATGATGTGATTTGAATAGACAGAAAACCTAAACGCCTGATAACAAGACGTTATAAATTATATTGAATTGTTAAGGATAAGGCTCATAACCCAAAGGTCGTAAGTTCGAATCTTGCCCCCGCTACTAAGAAAAACCAGCACAGAAGTGCTGGTTTTTTTATTTTATGCGCATCAAGTTTACTTGATTACGCAATAAAATGAAAGAACCAAGCAAATCGAAGATTTGCGGTTTTTCTTAAATAGCTCCCCCCTTACAGATCAGCGAAGCTAATCTTGTTGGCTACAGGCTTCAAGCTACAAGCTACTGACTTTTTTTATACCTTTTTGTGACCTTTTTTCTGTCTGGGTAAGGACGTTGGGTAAGGAAAATGTTCGGAAAACCCTTGATTGACGCGGTCTTCAGCCGTTCAAAAAATCCTCAGATTTAAACACTTTTTAACAGCATTTATTTGAGCTAAGTAATATTTTTTTAGCACTTTTTTGTAGCTATGGTTACTCACAGTTGATATTAATTTTAAATTCCCGAATTTGTCTTGGAGTTTACTTATAAATGTTGTGCGTAGTTCTTGTCTCAATCTCAGGTGCGATGATAAATTCTTCAGTGTTTTTGTTCAGATTACAAATCTTACCAAGGTTAGATCTCTTCATTTCATGTATATGGATTAGAGTGTAACAGCTAAGAATTATTTCAGTCTTTTAAGTATTCAAATATACTTGGGTATACCAAATTGATAAATCAATGTATACATTAAAAAGATTAGATCTAGAAGGTTCTTAATGTCATGATAAAAAATTATTTAATAACGGCTATTCGAAATATTCACCGAAATAAACTCTTTACAGTTCTAAATATTTTAGGATTGTCTTTAGGTTTGGCAACAGCAATACTAATATCTTTCTGGGTTCAGGATGAATTGAGTTACGATAAATATCACAGCAATCATAAAAACATCTTTAGGGTTGTTAGGCATTCAGTTTCCAATGGTGTTAAAAAAAGTATGGCCATCACAACCGCTTCAATGGGAGAAACAATGTGTATGGAATATCCCGAAGTTTTTAATTTCTGTAGATTAAAAAAGAGCAATCTTCAAAGCATAGGATATAATAATAACATTATTCCTGAAAAAAATATGGGATATGCGGATTCTACATTTTTTGAGGTGTTTAGCATTCCATTAATTTATGGTAATGATAAAAATATACTGAACAAGCCCAACCTTATTGCATTAAGCGAAACCACAGCTCGAAAACATTTTGATACAGAGAATCCAATTGGAAAAAGCATTCAAATTGGAAGAGGTTCGTATATAATCTCAGGTGTTTATAAGGATTTTCCATCCAATTCTCATTTCAAGTTTAGTGCGATTATGTCGATGGAAACTTTAAGCTGGAGCAGTATCGTCAACTGGGACCAACAAGAATATTATACCTTCATTGCAGTAAAACCGGGAAGTAATCTTGAATTATTGCATTCAAAAATTCAAGGCTTAATTAAAAAATATTATTGGCCCATAAAACAACAATATTATAAAGGAAGCTTTGTAGACTACATCAGTGAAGGCTCTTCCTATGAATTACAGCCTATTACAGATATTCATCTTAAATCTGATTTGATGTTTGAAATCAGCGCGAATAATGACATTCTCTATATTTATATATTTTCTTTTATTGCCATTTTCATTCTGCTCATAGCTTGTATTAATTTCATGAATATGTCAACTGCAAAATCTGAAACCAGATCTAAAGAAGTAGGGATTAGGAAAGTGTCGGGTGCTTTAAAAAAGCAAATTATTTTTCAGTATTTATTAGAATCAACCCTCATTACCATAATCTCATGTTTTCTGGCTATTCTTTTAATTGAAATGGTACTTCCCGCTTTTAATAGTTTTTCGGGAAAAGAAATAAGCATCAATTATTTGAGTTTTTCAAATCTGGTTTTCTTAGGTTGTTTTATCATTTTCACAAGCATCATTGCAGGGAGTTACCCCAGTATTTATTTATCTTCTATCAAGCCCATAAAGGCTTTAAAAGGACGATTTAGTCAAAGCAAAAGTGGGATGCAATTCCGAAATATATTAATACTGGTTCAACTCCTAACAACGATTTCATTAATCAGTTGCAGTTTAATTATGTATAATCAACTAAACTACATTCATAACAAAAAGCTGGGGTTCAATAAAGAAAATCTCATTTGTTTACATAATTCTAATTTATTGCGAGAAAAGGCCCAATTATTTAAAAATGAATTATTGAATCTTCCGGAGTTTATGAGTGGAACAATCTCTTCATTTTTGCCAGTTCCTTCTAGAGAAATGAGTGCTGGGGTTAAACTGGATGGAGATGCTAAAAACATGCTAAGCTTACCTCATTGGACGGTTGATTTCGATTATATCAAAACATTGGGATTAAGCATCACTGAAGGCAGAGCCTTTTCGCCAGACTTTGGAACAGACTCAACAGCTGTGATTTTTAATGAAGCAGCCATTAAAAAAACTGCTTGGGATGACCCTTTGAATCATTTTATTACATGTACGGTATATAAAAATGGAGGATGGGTACAGGAAAAACTAAGAGTTATAGGTGTTGTGCAAGATTTTCATTTCGAATCTCTTCAAAAAAACATTGATCCAATGCTTATGTATATTAATAACGGAAATGGAAATATTATAACGTTCAGATATCAGACTGAAGATGCTAATAAGGTTGCTAAGTTGCTGGAATCTAAATGGAAAGAGTTTTTGCCAAATCAACCTTTCAACTATTCTTTTTTAGAGGACCGCTTTAATAATATGTATTTTGAGGAGCAACAAACAAAAAATATCATGGTCGTATCTACAATCCTGGCCATTATCATCGCTTCATTGGGTTTATTCGGTTTATCGGCCTTTCTGGCTGAAAAGAGAATGAAGGAAATTGGCATTAGAAAAATAAATGGGGCAAGTGCTGCAAGTATCTTCATCCTCTTTTCCACTAAAATTATAAAACTTACACTCATCTCATTTGTCATTGCCATCCCCCTATGCTGGTATTGCATGGATAATTGGCTAAATAGTTTTGCTTATCGAATCAGTATTCATTGGTCAACATTTATGATTTCGGGATTTATTGCTTTCTTAATTGTTATGCTAACCATTTGTTATCAATCTTATCAAGCATCAGTAGTAAACCCCGTTGAATCATTAAAATATGAATAATCAATATGATATTCTGCAAAAACTATTGTAGAATTAAATGAAATAAATCATAAGTATAAACATTAATACAATTATTAAAGAAGACGTAAAAATCACAACCGCTTATATAGATGTTTCTGTAATTCGAGATATTTATCAGTCAACATGCTAAGGTTTAATATGTTTCTAGCCATTCTATAGTTGGTTTGTCCTTTTTTAATAGAAAATGATTTATACAATCTCTGAAAACAGAATTTTTGAAACTTTGATCTCTGAAATTGTTTGATTTGATTTGTGGTCGATTATTAATCTCAAGTAGCTTAAGTTGGTGAT
>JAOZUV010000211.1 GCA_029938505.1 Bacteroidales bacterium
GGAATTCTTTTTTCAGCCGATTGAGTCTCTCCATTCAAATCAGTTACATCCACTTCAATTTGATAATTATAAATCATTTTGAACGATTCATTTAAGCTTGTGTTGGCTGCAGCCAAAAATCGAATTTGAAAATAACCTTTATTATCCGTTTTAATATTTCCAGAAGTTAATTGTTCACCATCCCCACCAAACCAACGACCATCATAATCCCAATACGAATAATTGGATCGTGAAATTTTATAATTCACTACTGCATCACCTAAAGTGGTTCCCGAATAGGTTTTCGCCTCACCACTCAGAACGACTGTATCATTAATACGATATTGAGTTTTAAGGGTATCAAATCGAATTTCAAAATTCGGACGTTTATATTCTTCCACTAAAAACAATAAACTTCCATTTTCGTTTCTAATCTGAAAATTCCCATTTAAAACATTATCAGGAATTATAAAAAAGCCATTAAAGGAACCAAACTCATTAGAGACAAATTCCTGAGAAGAAAGCTCCTGATGATTAGCATCGTAAAAAACAATCTTTGTTTTATAATTAGAAACCACTTTATATTTTTGCTGATTTTTTTCAACTACAATTCCTTTAAAATAAACCGTTTGTCCAGGACGATAAATTTTTCGATCAGTAAAAAAACGTGTTTGAATTGGAATTCTATCTGAATCTACATTATAAGAATTGGGGAAAAGCTTGTCTTCAACAAGTATGTCATATTTATATGAGAAAACAAATTGCTTTGAATATTGGTTTTCCTGTTTAGACAGATGAATATATCCAGCTTTGTCAGAAAAACACATCCCTACCTTTTGAAATTCTGATTTTCTGGTTTTATAATTATAGATCCGTTTTGCAACCTCCAATTTTACATTTTGAATAGGCGTTCCGCTTTCGCGATTAAGCACAAATACATCAAGGCCTCCAAGACCATCATTTCGGCTTATAAAACTAAGATTTGAAACCCATAGATAATTTGAATGCAACAAATCCTTTTCATTAAAATCTGGGGAAGAAGAAACTACTAAAACATAATATCCTTTTTGTAATTCAGGAATTCGGATTTGTACGTTATGATCCTGAAAATCAAATTTATTTGGTAAATCCTGCGACCATTCTTCCACCGATTCTTTCTGTAAATAAATAGAGAGTCGATTATTCATACGCTGTGATTCTCTAAATGCGATCTCCACTTTATAATTCAAAGAAATAATCCTAAAATAAAGCTCTGAACAGTTTTTATATTCTAGAGAAGCAAGAATGGGCTTATCGGGCAATTGAACTGATTTCAATTTTAGATTGACTCTTTTTTCTTCAAGACTTTTTAACATAGTTTGGCAAAAATTTGCACCCAATGTTTCGGGAAAATCTTGAATAACCGAATTACAAATTCCAACTGCTTTTTGCTTTTCCCATTGATATTCTTGAGATGTAAATGGATGATAGCGATTCCCTCTTTCGGTATAAACTCGTGCTTTTTCGTATAAAACTCCAGCAATAGTTAAAGCTTTAGGGTAAGATGTAATAATATTATTCAACGCATTCAAATAATTTATTTCATACTTCTCACTATTTAAAAAATGTAATTTAACAAACTTGAGGCGTTCCAAATCACTATTTATAAAAGCAGATTTATCTTCAGCATTTTTATGAAGCGATAATAGTTTCTGAAATATTTGTAAAACAAAATACTTTGGATTAGTATAGAGGGTGCTATCTATTTTTAAATCCAAAAACGTTTCAGCTTGCCTGAAATAATCAAGATTTTTATCTAAATTATTCGACCTATTTTCATCCACCAAATCGACATACGAAAAATAGTTTATTAAACGATGAGCCAATAAATCAAAAAGAGTGGGTCTCAAATAACGATTTTTTTCATTGCCTTCTAGGATGGTTTTTATTGTTTCAATTTTAGTGTTAAATAACAAATCAACATCTTTAACTGATAATAAAAAATGGGTAGTAATAGCTGCTTGATAATTTTTTTTAGACCATTCATTAATGTCTTTTGATCTCCCAGATAACACATCTGTTCTGTTTTTAATATTCCATCTGTTTTGCTGTAAATGATTAACATAAACCTCAGCTAAAATAGAATGTAAAATTTGCTTTTGTAGAGAAGGAGCCTCATTAAGTTCGAGTTTTAATTTATCAACAACCGTATTAATATCAAAATTATCACTGGTTTTTGAGATTTCAATTTTATAGACAAGAGATTTAAAATAATCGGAAATATTATTCTCAATTTTAGCTTGTCGGTAAATTTCCAAAATTTGAGGCTCAGCCGTTTTTATCAAACCCAGATTCATCAATGAATCAATAGTTGTCCACTGATCTCTTTTGGGGGCATCATTTAAATTTTGTGCTGCTACTGAAAAAGTAAAAAAAAGGGAAAATATAAAAAGGGGTATAAATCTAAATCTCATAATGGTGCTTTTATAAGATAAACTTACAAAATTTGTACCTTATGTAGGAGTTTAATAATTTTTATGAAAAAATTAATCCCCCAAAAGTAAATAAACTAAGGGGGTTGCATCCTGCAGGGTGCAACCCCCTTAGCATAGCATTGCTTTTTAAATCTACGTCATTCCAGACTTAATCCGGAATCTCAAACTATATAAGATGAGATGCTGAATCGAAGTGAACCGACTGAAAGGAGCTCATGACCAAATGGAATAACATTACGAAACTCAGCATAGCCAATCAAGTTCAGCATGACGGTAAAAAAAATCATTTCACGGAAATCAAAATTAATATAGAGTTACCTATAATTAGTTTGTGAAATAAACTATACAATTACTTAGGTAAACTTACTCCACAAAACTAAGTATTGAAACATATTTATTAATAGCTTATAAAACAATTGAAGAAACTAAAAAATGGTGGGGTAAATATTTTTAAAACTTTTTTCATACTGACACCCCATGTCAGTGGCACGATTTAGCTTTACGATGACAATTATTGTATTAACCTAAAACTTATTTAAAATGAAAAAATTATTTTTTATGTTTACCCTATTAGGCTTATTTGCACTTTCAGTACCAAGAGATGCAACAGCTGTAACAGAGCCAGGAGAGTATCCAGGAACCTACATTATATGTGGTCATATATGCTTCTGTTGGGATGCTTGGGATTATATAGTATGGCAGGGTGAATTTTGTGAATATCCATAATTGATTAGCTATAATCTATTATTATCTTACTAAATTTTATAAATTTACGACCCACTCATTAAAAAAAAGTGGGTAGGTCGTTTAATCAATCTTAATTTATGAATCGTCCATTTAATTTTTTATTCAAAAAAAATTTATAAAAATTAATGGCAAGTTCCATTCTCCCATTGAAAATTTTAATTTATACATATGAAATATTTTTTTAAGCTTAAATACTTTGCTAAACATTTCCTACTTATTATTAGTATGTTTTTTTACTCTTTCACCGTTTTTTCACAGAATTCTTCAGGTATAAATTTAAAAAATATAGAACCAGCTGAATTTATTGCAGCTTATTCTTTGACATACAAAAGAGATTCATTGAATTTAGATAATGTCAGAAACCAAGAGATGTGGTTGTTTTTAGGAAAAAACATAAGTTGTTTTGTTAGCAAATCTCATTACATTGATATACAGGCCATGTCAAAGCATAAATCACGTGCTGAAATTGAATTATGGCATGATAATTATGGCCCGTATAACCCAAGATCCCTTTATCATATTTATAAAAATTATTCAAAAGCAAAAATAACATTTATCAAACCAACGCTTAATGGTACCTTCAAATATGAAGAAAATCTTGATGACTTTAATTGGAAACTCACTCAAGATACGTCAACCATAGGCGGATACTTCACCCAAAAAGCATGCTGCGATTTTGGAGGGAGAAAATGGACAGCTTGGTTTAGTCCCGAAATTCCTTTTAAAGATGGCCCCTATAAATTTAATGGACTTCCAGGGCTTATTGTAAAAATTTATGACAGCCGTGAACATTATGTATTTGAGTTAATAGGTATAGAAATCGCTGAGCCAGATTTAATGATTACAATTAATGATTATCCATATATTAAAACAACGAAACAAAAATATTTTCGTACAATGGAGGTAATGCGTAATAGTATGGCAAATATAGTTAAGCAAAAAGGTGGGGATGATTACTCACAGCAAAGGGCTGCAAAAAACACAGTCTCCCGTAATAATCCAATTGAGTTGAAATAGAGGGATCGTAAAAACAAATCATCCGTCATTCCAGACTTGATCCAGAATCTCAAACTATATAATAAAATGAGATGCTGAACCGAAATATAACGAAGCTCGACATAGCCAATCAAGTTCAGCATGATAAAAAAAGCCCGACAATTTATTTTCGGGCTTTTCAATTAGATCACTATATTCACAATTTTTCGTGGAACAACAATCACTTTTTTGGGTGTTTTTCCTTCAATCCATTTCTGGGCTTCTTCGGCAGCTAATACTGTTTTTTCAATATCTTCTTTCGACATATCTACCGGAAGATCCATTTTAAAACGCATTTTACCATTAAAAGAAACGGGATAAGAGAATGAATTTTCTTTTACATATTCCTCCTTGAACTCAGGAAATTGCTGATAGGTTATTGTTTCTTGATGTCCTAATAATGCCCATAATTCTTCGGCAATATGAGGAGCATAAGAAGACATCAAAATAGCCAAATCAGAAAGTATCGCACGTTTCTTGCATTTTAAATCGTTAAGCTCGTTTACACAAATCATAAATGTACTTACAGCTGTATTAAAAGAAAAACGCTCAATATCAT
>JAOZUV010000212.1:0-1016 GCA_029938505.1 Bacteroidales bacterium
TCTCAAAAATAGCATTAGCAACCATGTTGCCTTCTTCGTTATCTGTTGTAGCTCGAAGTAATTTTATCAGATTTCCTTCTTCATTATTAGTCCAAACTTCTTTTTGAATTTGATCTTTATTATTCAGGATTATGCCGTTGGCTGCATTCACAATCATTTTTGTAGATCGGTAATTTTGTTCCAATTTATAAATTTTATGATCAGGATAATCTTTTCGGAAGTTTAAAATGTTCTGAATATTTGCTCCACGAAAAGCGTAAATGCTCTGGGCATCGTCGCCTACTACACATAAGTTTTCATTATTGGCAGCCAATCTTTTTACAATTAAGTATTGCGAATGATTTGTATCCTGATACTCATCCACCAAAATGTATTGAAATTTCTGTTGGTATTTATAAAGAACATCTTCGAAATCTCTAAACAACACATTAGTATTAAATAGCAAATCATCGAAATCCATGGCATTTGCCTTTTTAAGGCGTGCACTATAAATGGCGTATAATTTTCCAATGGTTGGTTTGCCAGCCGATTTATCAGCATTTTGAATTTCTGAGTTGCCATTGTATTCGTTGGGTGCAATTAGATTGTTTTTGGCTCCTGAAATTCGGCTTAGAACATAATTGGCAGGATATTGTTTGTCGTCTAAATTATTTTCTTTAATGATATTTTTGATCAATCGTTTGGCATCATCCATATCATAAATGGTGAAGTTGGTGGGGTATCCTAACCGATGACCTTCAATTCGTAAAATGCGTGCAAAAATGGAGTGAAAAGTCCCCATCCAAACATTGCGAGCTTCCGAACCCACTTGTTCGGTAATTCGCTCTTTCATTTCACGGGCCGCTTTATTAGTGAAAGTTAAGGCTAGTATATTAAATGGATCTATGCCTTTTTGTATTAAATAAGCAACTTTATAAGTAAGCACGCGTGTTTTTCCCGAGCCTGCTCCGGCAATAACCATGGAGGCTCCATTCATATGTTTCACAGCCATTTGCTGTGCTTCGTTTAAATCTTTA
>JAOZUV010000212.1:1026-4790 GCA_029938505.1 Bacteroidales bacterium
AGTTAATTTTAAAAAAAACAGGGGTGACACCCTGCAGGGTGTCACCCCTGTTTTGGCTCATTTATTCAATAATCATCTTTTCGATCAAATCTTCATTGTGCATAAAATTATGAAATTCTATCAAATCATTGAGACCTCCAAACCATTCTAAAACATCATTTCTGTTAATATTTGTAGGTGCAGATGTAATAATTGATTTATAGGAACTATAATTATAACTTTTGAAATTGCTGCAAATATTGTGTTTATAAGGGTTGGCATGAATGTAGAACACTAGTCTGGTAAAATATTCATCACTGTTAATTTCTAATCTCCGAAAAGGTTTTAAAAACAGATTCCCATTTCTTTTTTCCCTATCATTTATTCTAAACGTATATTCTTGTATTAATTTTTTTAGCTGAAAAGAAAACAGGTGATCTTCAATATCTTCTTTAACTTTTATTAAAAAATGATAGTGGTTTGGAAGTATAGCATATGCAAATGTTTCACAGTAATTAGCCATATGATATTTAAACCGATGAAGAAAATATATATAATCTTCATGATTAAAAAATACATTTTCGTAATTATTGCCTCTATTAAAAATATGGTAATAGTTTCCTGCTAGGATGGGAGTAATAATGTTTTTTGATGGCATAGCATAAATTTTAGCAGGGGTGTCACCCTAGGGTGACACCCCTGCTTTTTTATACCATAAGTTTAAAAATGTCTCGTTGAAGCAAAAGGGGTGACACCCCTTGTTCGTATTAGTTAGAAATATCAGTTTTTATAACTGCAGGTATTTGTTCATACTCTTTTTTTATCAATCCATCTGTAGAGCTATAGAACAAGGTATTACTAATTTCACCACTATTATCTAATTTTATTAAATCCTTCTGGTGTGCTTTCAGTATCTGTTCGTGTTGCAGTTTCATTTTTTCTTGACCAATGAAATTTTGACAATAAAGTATCAACTACTTGATAAAATGATGCTCCAAATCCAGTAATGTTTGAACTATAATTTGATACTATTTGCGAATTGTCAGGAGGATATCTTGCCCCAAGAATTAAGCTTCCCCATTCTTCACTAAAACTAGAATATGCTTGGTCTTCATCAATAAAATTAACGTTTATGGTTCCATATCTAATATGTTTGTTGTCGTTTGATTTTGTAATACTAAAAGTTGAGTTTTGTCCAGTTACAAATTTGATATAAATTAATGGATTATCATCGCTCAATGTTGGTAATTCACTTTCATTAGCAATATATTCTATATTTAGCTTGCTTGTGTTTCCTAAACTCATTTCATCAGTGTCTGAGATTAATTTTTCTATTACACTTTCATATGCTGATGCAGGATAGTTAACTGTATCTTTTAAAATATAAACTGTTGGAGTATTTACAAAATGCATTACTGAACCAGGCCATGCTTCTACATTTGGTTGTCCTGACATACATTCAACCATAAATTCTATTGGGAATGTTGCTTTGTCGAAGATGTCTCTATCCATTGTTGTTGCCTGATCTGTTTTTTCATAAATTGTTCTTGTTTGATATCCTTCTTTTATTATTCTAATTTCGTTAATGTCTATATCTACTGGTATTTCGAAGTGTCCATTTGCATCTGTTTCAACATATATCATGCTTCCGTCGCCATCCCATGCTACTATGTATGCATCAGATAGTCCAAGACTGTTTTCAATATTTGTAATTGTCCCACTAACTATTGATCCTGATGGGTCTAAAGTTACATCTTTATTATTGGTGCCAGGTTGTAAAACTACATCTGTTTCTTTGAGAGTTTCCATCTTTGCTCCCTTGTATAATAGGCTATCAAGTGTTAGTGTTTCTGCAGTGAATTCTACTTCGTTTGTATTATATGGTCCATTACCGCTTGAAGTTAGAACTTTTATATTATCTTTCCATCCTTCTATATCATCTGCATTTGTGTTTCCTGCTATGCTTGCTTTATATGCTTGTGCTATTTCTTCTAGTGTGACGTTGTAGGTTTTACTTGCCGCTACTGATTGGTTTATTACTTTCCATCGTATGTATCCTGCTTTATCAAGGGTTACACTGTCATAATTAGTTGTTACTTCTTGATTTATGGGTGCTAAAATTACTTGCCCTGAAACATTTGTTGTTCCTGATTTTTTTAATGATCCTCCGTCCCATACTTTTGCTATTGCACCATCTACATTGCTGTTAATTGTTATGGTGTGGGTGTAATTGGTTGGTGATGGATTGTCGGGGGGATCGGCTGTTTCACCTTTTCCACAACTGTTTATTATAAAAATAAAACCAATAAATACGAAAAGAAAAAAATCAGAGGGGTTTAAATATTTCATAATCAATATTTTGTTTAAACAGCAGGGAGCTGTAAAATTCAAATATAAGGATTTTTTCACTTAGGTCAGTTGACGGGGTGTCACCCTGCAGGGTGACACCCCTTGCAACCTTTGCGCAGAATTGGAAAAATTATTGATTTTATTTGAAAAATGGTATTGTTTTTCTGGAATCTTTTTTTACCTTTGCAGCCCGAAAACAAGATAGTTTTAGGAACATACTGAAAAAGAGCAAGGAAACCTGAGAAAAGTAGACAATTATAGGTTTTCAATTTCAACTCAAAAACAACAAGTTCTGTATATAGCAGAGTTGAAATTTAAAAAGTCTTTAATCCCGACCTCTCTTTCCCTGAGTTTTTTCAGTAAAAAATATTTAAACATACTTTTAGAATTAAAATTAACAGAGCGTAATATGCCAACAATTAATCAGTTAGTTCGCAAAGGACGTAAAAAATTAACAGAAAAGAGCAGTTCTCCTGCCCTTGACTCGTGTCCACAAAGAAGAGGTGTATGTGTGAGAGTTTACACTACTACTCCAAAAAAACCGAATTCAGCAATGCGTAAAGTTGCCAGAGTTCGTTTAACTAATGGTAAAGAGGTTAATGCTTACATTCCTGGTGAAGGACACAATTTGCAGGAACACTCAATCGTAATGATTCGTGGTGGTAGAGTAAAAGATCTTCCCGGTGTTAGATATCACATTATCAGAGGTGCTTTAGATACTTCAGGTGTTGAAGGTAGAAATCAAAGAAGATCAAAATACGGTACAAAACGTCCAAAGAAATAAAGAAATATATATAATTCAAGTATATAGCAATGAGGAAATCGAAACCAAAAAAGAGAATAATTCTTCCTGATCCAAGATTCAACGATGTGTTGGTAACTAAGTTTGTAAATAACTTAATGATGGCTGGCAAAAAAAATATTGCTTTTAAAATATTTTACGAAGCAATGGATGTTGTTGCAGAAAAAATCGAAGACGAGAATAGCTTAGACGTATGGAAAAAAGCATTAGCTAATGTAACTCCAGCTGTTGAAGTTAGAAGTAGAAGAATTGGTGGTGCAACATTCCAAATTCCTTCAGAGATTAGAGCAGGTCGTAAAACTTCAATTGGAATGAAAAATTTAATTGGATTTTCACGTAAACGTCATGAAAAATCGATGGGCCAAAAATTAGCTGGCGAAATCATGGCTGCTTATAAAGAAGAGGGGTCTGCATTTAAGAAAAAAGAAGATACTCATAGAATGGCAGAAGCTAATAAAGCATTCTCTCATTTTAGATTCTAATAATATTTAATAGTATAAATTGATCAATTGTATAATACATAAGATGTCCGAAAAGTTATCACATACTAGGAACATTGGCATTATGGCTCATATCGATGCGGGTAAAACCACGACGACTGAGCGTATTTTGTACTATGCAGGAATCAATCATC
>JAOZUV010000213.1 GCA_029938505.1 Bacteroidales bacterium
GTGCTGTAGAGTCTATTGCACGTCAACCTGAGGCTGTTGGTGACATTCGTTCAAACATGATTGTTGCTGCTGCTCTTATCGAGGGTGTTGCATTTTTTGCTATCGTTGTGTGTCTTTTGATTGTATTCTTATAGACCACAATTTCTCCTTTGCATTTTAGCGGTTGGCTAAAATGCAAAGGATTTTATTATTCAAAAAAAACAAATGTTATGGAATTAGTAACTCCCGGTATAGGATTGATATTTTGGATGACTTTATCGTTTGGAATTGTTTTATTTATTCTGAAGAAATTTGCATGGAAGCCCATTCTTAAATCTTTACGCGATCGTGAAGATACTATTGATGAGGCCTTGAATGCTGCAAATAAAGCTCGTGATGAAATGAAACAATTACAATTTAGTAATGAAGAATTACTAAAAGAAGCTAAAGAAGAGCGTGACGGAATTCTTCGCGATGCTCGTAAGGTAAAGGAGTCTATCATCGAAGATTCAAAAACCAAAGCAAACGAAGAAGCCAATCGTATTGTGGAGAGTGCAAAAGAAAGCATTCAAAATGAGAAAATGGCAGCGATGACTGATTTAAAAAATCAGTTGGCAACTTTATCTATCGAGATAGCAGAAAAGATTTTAAAAGAAGAACTTTCGGAAGATAAAAAACAAAAAGAATACGTCCAGAAATTAATTGACGACGTAAAATTTAACTAGCTAGATGAAAGAAACCAAAATAGCGAATCGTTACGCCAAAGCTTTATTTGATCTAGCTCTTGAAAAAGGGCTTATCGATCAGGTAAAAGACGATATGGAAATGGTTGTTTCGGTTTGTCAGCAAAATAAGGATTTCAGAATGATGCTTCAAAGTCCGATCATCTTTACGGAAAAAAAAGAAGCAATTTTGAAAGAAGTATTTGAAAGCCAAATTCAACAAATCTCTTATTTTTTCCTGATGATTATTACACGGAAAAAACGCGAGGCTGTATTGGAAGCCATTGCTCAGCAATTTGTGATCATATTCAAAGAATATAAGAATATCACTATGGCGAAATTGAGTACCGCAGTTGAACTTGATAAAGAAATCAAAAATAAAGTTACTGCCTTGCTAGGTGAACAAACCAAAGGCGAAATTGAGCTTTCAGAAGAAGTAACTAAAGATTTAATAGGCGGTTTTGTTTTGAGTTACGACGATAAACAATACGATGCTAGTATTAAAAAACAAATCAAAGAATTGCGACGCGACTTTGATAAGAATTTATATATCAGAGAATTTTAATAAGACAATATAAAAATCAATCATATGGCAGGAATTAAACCCTCAGAGGTATCCGCAATATTACGCCAACAATTGGCAGGTTTTAAAGATGAAGCACATCTTGAAGAAGTGGGCACAGTTTTACAAATCGGTGATGGAATTGCACGTATTTATGGTTTGAATAATGCTGAAGCCGGTGAACTTTTAGAGTTTGAAAAAGGTGGACTAAAAGCAATCGTTCTGAATCTTGAAGAAGACAATGTAGGTGCAGTACTTCTTGGTGGAAGTGGTGAAATTAACGAAGGCGATAAAGTTAAGCGTACAGGTCAAATTGCCTCTATCAAAGTAGGTGAAGGATTACTTGGCCGTGTAATTAACACACTTGGCGAACCCATTGATGGAAAAGGCGAAATTAAAGGCGAACGTTATGAAATGCCTCTAGAGCGTGTTGCTCCTGGTGTTATTTTCCGTCAGCCAGTAACCGAACCTTTACAAACTGGATTAAAACCTGTGGATGCCATGATTCCTATCGGACGTGGACAGCGTGAGTTAATCATTGGTGACCGTCAGACTGGTAAAACTGCTATTGGGATTGATACCATTATCAATCAAAAAGAATTTTACGATAAAGGTGAACCTGTATATTGTATTTATGTAGCTATTGGACAAAAAGGCTCAACCATTGCCCAGCTTTATAAAACATTTGAAGATGCAGGTGCATTGCCATATACAACCATTGTATCGGCTACGGCTTCTGATCCTGCTGCTATGCAGTTTTATGCTCCTTTTACAGGTGCTGCGATTGGTGAATTTTTCCGTGACACAGGTCGTCCAGCTTTGGTAATTTATGATGATCTTTCGAAACAAGCTGTTGCTTATCGCGAAGTTTCATTATTACTTAGAAGACCTCCAGGGCGTGAAGCATATCCTGGTGATGTATTTTATCTTCACTCAAGATTATTAGAGCGTTCTGCGAAAATTATTGATTCTGATGAAGTAGCAAAAAATATGAACGACCTCCCTCCTTCTTTGAAGGATATTGTAAAAGGTGGTGGTTCCTTAACTGCTCTTCCAATTATTGAAACACAAGCGGGTGACGTTTCTGCATATATTCCAACCAATGTAATTTCGATTACTGATGGACAAATTTTCTTAGAAACAGATTTATTCAACTCAGGTATTCGTCCGGCCATTAACGTAGGTATTTCGGTATCGCGTGTGGGTGGTAATGCTCAGATTAAATCCATGAAGAAAATTGCTGGTACATTAAAACTTGATCAAGCTCAGTATCGCGAATTGGAAGCCTTTTCAAAATTTGGATCGGAACTAGATGCTGCGACTATGAAAGTTTTAGATAAAGGTGCTCGTAATGTTGAAATCTTGAAACAAGGTCAATATTCTCCAATGCCTGTCGAAAAACAAGTCGCCATTATTTATTGTGGTACTAAAGGTTTATTGATGGATGTTCCTGTAAAGAGTATCCGGGATTTTGAGGTTGAATATTTGCATTTTCTAGAAACCAAACATCAGGATGTATTAGGCAACTTGAGAGCTGGGAAACTAGAAGCGGAAGATTTGAAAACGCTTGAAACAGTAGCCAAAGATATTTCGCATAAATATTTAAAAAAGTAAAATAGATTTACGAAACAAACTTAGATATAAATGCCAAGTTTAAAAGAAGTACGTACAAGGATAGATTCGGTTAAATCCACTCAGCAAATTACGAGTGCGATGAAAATGGTATCGGCCTCAAAATTAAGGAGGGCTCAAAATGCCATCATTAAATTGCGCCCCTACGCTTCAAAACTAAATGAGATTCTTCAAAACTTGAGCACCAGCATTGAAAACAGTGATGAGAATGCTTATTCACAGTTTAGGCCAGAAGAAAAAGTGCTGATTATTAGTATTTCTTCAAACCGTGGACTTTGCGGGGCTTTTAATGCAAATATTGTTAAAGAGGTCAATAAAAGAATTGAAAATAAATACAGTCGCCAAAACGAAAAAGGCAATGTGTTTATGTATTGTATCGGGAAAAAAGTAGTGGATTATTTCACTACAAAAGGATACAATGTAGATGAAACAAATATTGCCATTTTTGACAATTTGAGTTTTGAAAATGTTGCTCCAATGGCTGAACAACTGATGCTAGATTTTGCTTCAAAAAAATACGATAAAATTGAAATCGTATATAATCAGTTTAAAAATGCAGCAACTCAACAATTAATTTCTGAACAATATCTCCCTATTCAACCAAAAGAAGAAGAGGTTGCAAGCTTAACTGCCGATTATATTTTTGAGCCAAATAAGGACGATATCGTAAGAGAGATGATTCCAAAATCCTTAAAAATACAACTGTATAAAGCTTTATTGGATTCATATGCATCTGAACATGGTGCACGTATGACTGCCATGCACAAAGCAACTGATAATGCCGAAGAATTATTGAAAGATTTAAAACTTAAATACAATAAAGCCCGTCAGGCTACTATTACCAACGAAATTCTAGAAATAGTTGGTGGTGCTGAAGCCCTTAAAGGTTAAAAATTAATACGATTATATTTGGTTAGCATGAGTTCTTTTTTAGGACTCATGCTTTTTTTATTTAGTTTTGTTCTTAGGAGTACACAAAACATGAGATCCCTCGACTTCGCTCGGGATTAGTGAAAAATTAGCACATCAACACATTAATTTTTGTGTATTTTTGTATTAATTAGTCTAAAAAAACCAAAAATATATAATCATGATTAAAGCCAATGTTGAAAAAGCTATTAATGAGCAAATAAAAAAAGAAGAATATTCTTCTAGATTATACCTACAAATGGCTACCTGGTGCGAAGTTAACGGACTAGGTGGAGCTGCAAATTTCCTCTATGCACAAGCTGAAGAAGAGCGTGAACATATGCTTAAATTCGTTCATTATTTGAATGATAGAGGTGGACACGCTAAAATGATGAGTCTTGAACAACCTCCATACGAATACAAAAATATTTCAGATATTTTTGATCAGGTAATGAAACATGAAGAATTTATTACTGAATCTATCAACGAAGTATATGAAGTAACTTTGAATGAAAAAGATTATACTTCAGGGAATTTCTTACAGTGGTTCATTAATGAGCAAATTGAAGAAGAAAGTACCATGCGTGGAATTTTAGATAAAATGCAATTGGTAGGAGATGATAAAGCAGGCTATTTCCATATTGATAAAGAATTGGAAGCAATGGCTGCTGCTCGCCCAGAAGCTGCTATAGAATAGAAAAATAAAAAACATAGATTTAAAAGTCATTTTGAGAAATCAAGATGGCTTTTTTAATTTTGATTAATGAATATATATAAGATTAGGTCGTATATAGCTATAGTCAATCACTATGTATAAAATATTATTTTTATATGCCTATAAACCCAATGATTGCATATTTTTATACATTGGTAAAAAGGTTTATTCCAAAAACAATTTATAGATTTTAAAAAATAATAACATGAAGAAATTATATCTTTTATTAATTGCACTTTTATTCAAT
>JAOZUV010000214.1 GCA_029938505.1 Bacteroidales bacterium
GGCTTATGCTAAGGAAATTTTAAAACAGACGAGTTCAACGGTTTCTGAAGTTTCATACCAGGTTGGATTTAGTAGCATCTCTTACTTCATAAAATGTTTTCACGATCATTATGGATACCCTCCGGGTGAGATTGGAAAAATGGATTTTATCGAAGATTATCCCGATATGGCCAATAGAAAAGAATCAAACTTAAAACGCAAACGACCCAAAGTCAATTGGATTTTCATCTTTTTAACGCCTATTATTGTCGGCTACTTTATTTATAGTCTGGATGTTTTTGATATTAAATCGCGATTTACACCAGTTGATTATTCGATTACGAAAAAATCCATCGCAGTTTTACCATTTAAAAATGATAGTAATGATTCTACCAATATTTATTTGGTTAACGGACTCATGGAAGCCATCCTTAATAATTTGCAGAAAATTGAAGATCTAAGGGTTATTAGCCGAACCTCTGTCGAAAAGTACAGAAACTCATCCAAATCGATTCCTGAAATAGCTAAGGAGTTAAATGTAAAATATCTGATTGAAGGAAGTGGCCAAAAAATCAATGACCAAATATTATTGAATATTCAATTGATTGAATCTCCTGAAGACAATCATTTATGGGCTGAGCAATACAACAGAGAAGTAACCGATATTTTTAAGTTGCAAATGGAGATTGCCAAAAAAATTGCCAATGAAATTCAAGTTATCATCACTCCTGAAGAGCAAAAAAGAATTAATAAAATTCCTACGGATAATGTAATGGCTTACGACCTTTTCTTAAAGGGAATTGATTTGATGAATAGTGCTAAACTAGAGGGTATTGAACAATCAATTACATATTTTAGTAGAGCGATTAAAATGGATGATAAATTTGCAGAAGCCTATGCAAATGCAGCCATTGCTTATTATTTTTTAGACATATTTAGCGCAGAAAAAACACACCTGTCCGAAGTTAATGATTATGCTGATAAAGCTTTATTCTTAGATGCTCAATTACCAGAGGCAATGGTTGCTAAAGCTTCGTTTTATATGAACAATGGTCAATATGAATTGGCTGTTCCATATTTCGAAAAGGCATTGGATTACAATCCAAATTCTGCGCTTGCTCTTAATTTTCTGTCAGACTATTATGCAAATAAAAATCCCAATACAGCAAAGTATCTGGAGTATGCCTTAAAAGGTATTGGTTTGGATATTGCTACGCATGATTCAGCAACTGCGAGCTTTGTTTATCTTCATTTAAGCAATGCTTTTATGCAGTCAGGTTTTGTTTCTGAAGCAGAAATGTATATTAATAAATCGCTTGAATACAATCCAGAGAATTTGTTTTCCGAATATGTTACAGCTTATATTTTATTAGCAAAAGATGGAGACTTTGCGCAAACAAGGGAACGTTTAATTGAAACTCTTAAAAAGGACTCCACACGTTTGGATGTGGTACAAGAGATTGGAAAGATTTGCTATTATATGAGAGACTATGAGACTGCCTATAAATATTATAAACCATTTATTGAAGCTAGAGAAGCTAATCACTTGGATATTTTTAGATCAGAAAATGCCACCATTGGATTTGTATTATCTCAGCAAGGATTGAAGGGAAAAGCGAATGAATATTTTGAGGATTATTATGATTTTGCTCAAAATAACACCTCAATTTATAAACATTTAATTTTAACTATATATTATTCATATAAAGGTGATATCGAAAAATCCATTGAGCATTTTAAATTGTTTTCGGAAGAGGATAATTACTATTATTGGATTGTTTTGTTTTTGAAGATGGAGCCCTTATTGGATAACATAAAAGATCATCCTGAATTCAATAAAATTATAGAAGATATCGATACCAAATTTTGGAATTATCACCAAGAAATTAGAACTTCACTTAAAGAGAAAAAGCTAATTTAATTGAAATTTTAACTAATTTTTGAGAAGGGCATTTCGACTACGTTCAATGACCTTTTTAATCGTTCTGATTTATCAATAGAATCAGCGTTTTTGATTTTAGATTTGACAATAAAGAGTGACTCCTAAGATGGTTACTGAGCGTAGTCGAAGTGCCCCTTCGATTTAATGCTCTGACACTATTGGCGGCACTCTATGTTTTGTGCCTTGTTCATAGGCATATGATAGTTTAATCAAAATCGGTTCATCATACATTCTTCCTAAAAATTGAAGCCCAGCGGGCAAATTACCTTTGGTAAAACCCATGGGAACAGTAAATGCTGGCTGACCCGTATGAGGTGCTATAATTTGATTATTGTCTCCTAAATACCCTTCTTCAAATTTCTCTACAAAAGCGGGTTTGTTATTCCAAGTTGGATATATAATGGCATCTAAATTTAGTTCATCCATTCTTTTTTCTATGGCTTCGCGAAAAGCAATACGTCTTTGATCTGTATAGGCATCTGAGCATTCAATTTCAGGATTTTTTTCGCGCCCATTATGAGTGGTAAAATAGGCTAAAGCATCTTTGGCATATTTTGAGGTAGTCCCCACTCTGATAATATCTTCGAGAGTTTTCATCGTATCTCTTTTAACATAAATCCGCAAATAATCTTCTATGTCTTTTCTGAATTCATCGCACCATTGGTTTTTTCGTAGCTCCGCAAAATCAGGTATATCTACTGTTTTAATAATTTCTGCACCGAGAAATTGCATATCAAGTATAGCTTGATCAAATAATGCTTTGACTTCTGGATTAGGATCAGCCTCGCTTAATTCAGTAAGCACCCCAATGCGTGCTCCTTTCAATCCATCTGCTTTGAGAAATTGCTGATAGCTCTTTGGCATTTTTCCTTCCGAATATTTGGTTAATGGGTCTAAAGGATCGTATCCAGCTATCACTTCCAAAACTTTTGTGGCGTCTTCTACGCTGCGGCACATAGGTCCAGCCATATCATTGCGTAAATAAAGAGGGATGATCCCACTTCGGCTAACCAATCCCAAAGTTGTTCGAAAACCGACCAAAGCACAATGCGAAGAAGGTCCTCGAATAGAATTTCCGGTATCCGTACCCAAGCCAATCGTTCCAAAATTAGCCGCTACCGAGGCTCCTGTACCACCGCTTGATCCTGCTGGAACAAAGTCCAAATTATACGGATTTCGAGTGGTTCCATGCGTTGAACTTTCGGTATGCTTAGCACTAAATGCCCATTCGGCCATATTCGATTTAGCGATAATAATGGCTCCTGCCTTTACTAATCTATCAACCATAAAAGCATCCTCTTCGGGAATGAAATCTTGGAGTGCCAATGCACCCCCAGTAGTAGGTAGTCCTTTAGTGTTATAATTATCTTTTACAATCATAGGAATGCCATGCAAAGGGCGTAATTTTCCTGTCTTTTTATATTCTTCATCCAATGCTTTGGCGATGGACAAGGCCTCTGGATTTATTACTGTAATTGCATTGATGTCTGTATCAAATTGCTCAATTCTTTTTAAATAAGCCATCACCAAATTTTCACTTGAATAATCACCCTTTTCGTAGGCTTTATGTATGTCTGCGATGGTTAGTTCCGAAAGTTTGATTGTAGGAATTCCTTTTTGTGTTTGGCAACTCATGGCTATAAAGATTAGAGTTATTGAAAAGTATCGAAGGCTTCTCTTATTCATAATATTTTTTCTTTATTTAGTTCTTTAATGATACTCAATAATTTTCTGGATACTAATATTAATCCCTCTCAGTATTGAAATGTATGTAGTCATTTATTTTTTATTTTTATCGAGATTATTCGAGGCATATTCAAGTATGTCAGATGGTTGGCAATTTAATGCTTTGCAAATGCTATCTAATGTTGAAAATCGAATTGCTTTTGCTTTGCCAGATTTTAAGATAGAAAGGTTTGCAGTTGTAATTCCAATTATTTCAGAAAGTTCTTTGCTTTTCATTTTGCGTTTAGCAAGCATTACATCTAAATTGATAATTATTGCCATAATTAAACTGTTAAATCATTTTCTTCTTTCATTTCTTTTGCTAAAATTAAGGTTCTGCTTTGTATAATAAAGAACAAACCTATAATAGTAATAAATAGCGGAATGAATGAACTATCATTAAATGAAAAGTCCAATTTCCCAATGTTTATATTATTTAACCAATTTGTAAGCTTTATTAAAAAATATATGATACCTGTATACAAGAAGTGGCTTCCTGATTTTTTTAAATTTACTATAATTGAATCAGCAAAATATTTTTTTGATAATAAAAATCGAGCTACTTTTCTTAAATAAAATAATCCTCTCAGAAAACAAATATAGCAGATAAGGCTGGTAATCATAATTACCCAATGTATGAGGGTAAACTCTTCTATATTAAAATTAACTTTATTAATATTAAATGTCCCAAATGGAATAATTAAAATAACTACAAGAAGTCCCGGAATTTGTAAAAAGTAAAGAATGTCAATCAGTGATTTGAATAGTATTGTATTTTTCATTGGCTTGAAATTTTAATAGATTTCAAAATTACAATAAATTATCGAAAAACAATAATAAATAATTAAAAAACAATAATATATTAATAAAATGGTAGGTTATTCTAATTGCTTTTTTTCTTTTTTCTTGGCTTGGGTTCTGGTAATTCTTTGAGGCTAATCCTAATCAGTTCGCTCAACCATTCCCGATCTTCAATTTTTTCTTCAATTAAGAAACTCATTTTTGCGCCAGGATAGGGTGGTGCCTCAACAACATCTTTTATAAATACTCTACCAGCTTCGGTAGGCTTGATAAAAAGTTTATTATCGCAGATGAGTGCAAAGATTTTTTTATCCGAGAA
>JAOZUV010000215.1 GCA_029938505.1 Bacteroidales bacterium
AGCTAATCCTCTTGATTATATAAAATATGAGTGATGAATTAATAATCATATTTCTTTTTCCATAAATTTTTAAGCCACGAACGTGTTTTAATTTCATGAGGATTATTAGCGGGATCATAAATTTTGGTTCCGGAAATTTTTTCTGGCATAAATTCCAAATCAACAAAATTATTTTCGTATTGATGAGCATATTTATAATCTTTTCCGTAGCCAATGTTTTTCATTAGTTTGGTTGGAGCGTTACGGATATGAAGTGGAACGGGCAAATCTCCTGTTTTATAAACTAAGGCTTCAGCATCTTTAATGGCCATATATGATGCATTACTTTTTGCAGAAGTTGCTAGATAAATAGCGGTTTGTGAAAGTATAATTCGACTTTCGGGCCAACCAATTTTATTTACCGCATCAAAGCAAGTATTGGCTAATAAGAGTGCATTGGGATTGGCATTACCGATGTCTTCTGAAGCAAGTACCAACATCCGACGGGCAATAAACTTAGGATCTTCTCCAGCAGCAACCATTCTTGCCAACCAATAAACAGCTGCATTGGGGTCGCTTCCACGAAGCGACTTTATAAATGCTGAAATAACATCGTAATGCATTTCACCTTGCTTATCGTAGATGGCGAGATTTTGTTGGATAACTTCAAGCGTTGTTTTATTATCAATTTCAATTTTTTTAGAATTAGACGAATTGACCAATAAATCGATGGCATTTAAAAGCTTACGGGCATCTCCTCCCGAAACACGGAACAAGGCCTCATTTTCTATGACTTTTATTGAAACTCCTTCCTTTTCTTTATAAAAATTGAGAGCACGATCAACAAGGGTTTCTAAATCCTTTTCTTCCAGGTTCTTTAAAATATAAACCTGACAACGAGAAAGGAGAGGAGAGATAACTTCGAATGAAGGATTCTCGGTAGTTGCCCCAATTAAGGTAACGATGCCTTTTTCAACAGCTCCTAATAATGAGTCTTGTTGTGATTTGCTAAAACGATGAATTTCATCTATAAATAAAATGGCTTGCGAACCCTGCTTGGCCAACTCAATAACTTTTCGAACATCTTTAACTCCCGAACTGATAGCACTTAAGGTATAAAACGGACGACTTAGTGTTTGTGAAATAATGTAAGCCAAAGTTGTTTTTCCAACTCCGGGAGGTCCCCATAATATCATTGAAGGGATAGTATTTCCTTCAATGGATTTACGTAATACAGCTTCTTTTCCCAGCAAATGTTTTTGTCCTATATATTCATCGAGACTAGTAGGTCTTAGTATTTCTGCTAAGGGTTTTGTGAGTGTCATAATAATGGTTTTGGCATTCGTTGTTCAACAAAAGTAGCTTTTTCTTACCTTTGAGAAAAGAAATAATTGATATGAAAATTCTAATGATATTTTGCTCAGAATTTGGATATACTCCTCGTATTAAAACATTAGAAGGTGCCGAAGAACTTTCAGAAACAAAGATTTTTAAAAATGCTTTAGTGGCATTTATTCAATCCGAAGAAAAAGATGAAGAAGGTCTGGCAGGGACTGAAAAAAAATTGGTAAAGAATCTGAAATGGGCTGCAAAAAAAAATGAAACAAAAAATGTTGTTTTGCATTCATTTGCCCATCTTTCTGAGAGTAAAGCTACTCCCGAGTTTACTAAGGAGTTGTTTGATAAAACTGAAGCACGCATGAAAAATGCTGATTATGTTTGTGAGCAAACTGCTTTTGGATATTTTATGGATTTAAATGTCCAAGCCCCAGGTTATTCGCAGGCCAGGATATTTAAAAGTTTTTAGGTTTTAATACCAATCTTTACAATCATCAGACTTTTTACGTTCAACTAATTTATCTGACCCTTTATAGCCAAATGGCTGTTTTGTTTTTATAAATTCCTCAATATATACCGGAACTTTTAATTCCCAACCAAATTCATCTTTCTTAATTGCTCTGAGCACATCAGCTGATTTTATGCTAAGCCTTTCTTTATTAATATTTGTGAGATCGAGTATTTTTCGATTGGCTATAAGGTATTGATAAAGGTGTAGCAGATCTTCAGCTAATTTAAGATTATGAGATGTTATTAATTCACCTGTTTTCTCATTTTGAGCCGGATATACATAAAGCTTCATATTATTCGTGAATAATTTTCCGAAAGCTTCTAAAATACCGCCATTCAAGTTTTTATAATATTTAGGATCAAGTACATTAATGAAAGTAGGGATGCCAATCACTACTCTGAGATTTTTTATTTTAAATTCCGAAAAGTAAGAAACCAATTTATAATATTCCATGAAGTTGGAAATCATTACATTTTGTCCCATTCCGTTTAAAATATCTACTCTATCCAGAAAGTCTTGTTCATCAAGATTCCCTTTTTCAAGGAGATTGTTCAGAGTCATTTCACAGAGTCCAATTGTATTCACTTTGTCATAATCTTCATCTTTTTTAAATAAAGAATAACTGGCCTTTAGCATATCAAAACCAACATAGGTAATGGGTCTGAAACTACCACGGAATGCCAACACATTTTTTTTGTAAAGCATGTCAGAAGGTTCAATCACTTCTCCATTTCGATCGAATATTGTAGCCGAAGTCATCTCGTTTTTAACCAATTGTACACTCAAAAGGCGGTTATCAACATAATTAAGCTCGGGTCCTTTCATGCGGATCATACTCACTTCAATACGGTCAAGGGTTAAATTATCTAATAAGGATTTTAAAAATATATTGGGAGTTTCATGAAAATAAAAAGCTGCAAAAATAAGATTTATGCCAAGTATGCCTAAAGCCTGCTGTTGTTGTAATGTGTCATTTTCAAGTAATTTTACATGTAAAACAATTTCATTAGGTTCACTATTTGCTTTTAATTGAAAACGAATCCCGAGCCAACCATGACAATAATTATCTTTTTGAAAATTTAGAACACTTACTGTATTGGCAAATGCAAAATATTTAGTCTCAGAATCTCTTTTGTTATTTAATGTGTTATTTAATTCCTGATACTCTGCATCAAGCATGCTCATTAATCGGGGCTCCGAAACAAAACGATCGCTTGTTTTGCATTTGTATAAAACATCGCTAAAGGATTTATCGTAAGCAGAGATTGTTTTAGCAACAGTGCCTGAAGCTGCTCCTGCTTGAAAAAAATGACGCGCTACTTCTTGCCCACCGCCAATTTCGGCAATAGTTCCATAAATATTTTGGTTCAAATTTAAGCGTAAAGCTTTTCGGTTAGTACTAATAATCTCTCTTTCCATAAAATGATATTATCCTTAAAGATAAGCAATTATCGTTTTTCTGGGGGTAATAAGAAAATAAAGGGAATAGCACCAAAGGCTATGTATGCTGAAATATTCATGCTGAAATTTATATCAACCCAGTCACTTGCTACTCCAAAAAATAATAAAGTGAGTGACCCAAATCCAAAGTTTAAAAACATATAAATACTATTTACAAAAGAGGGGTGATCGGAATCAATTTCCTGAATATAAGCCAATAAAACCGGACTGGATGAAAATTGAAAAAATCCGACTAAAATTAGGAGAATGAAAACAAATATTCCTGAAGAATGAAGAAATAAAAGCATTAGTAAGGGGCTTAATATTCCAGAAGCAATTAATATTTTCTTTCTTCCAAGTTTGTCAGAAAGGGTTCCTCCAAAAAAGGTTCCTAAAATTCCGGCTCCTTCATAAACAACTAACGACATTACACTTATCCAGTATGCTTGGTTTTTGAAATCACCAAAGTAAGTAGGTAAGAAAGTTGTTAAACCCGATTTCATAAATTGCCGAAAAAAAATCAAACCCGACATAATTAAAAATAAAGGAATTAATTTTCTGAAAGTTTTCCATACATGGGAATCAGTTTTTCCTTTTGCATGCTTATGTGTGTCAATATTTTTAAGTTTCAAATATATAATTACACTAGCCAATATGGCAAAGGGCATAAGTTTATAACTTCCTTCTAAACCCCATAAAGAAATTGCTCCAAGGATAATCAATGGACCCAAAGTGCGTGCAATTTCACCACCAATCATATAAAAGCTCATTCCTTTCCCGACTCTGTTTCCAGATATTTCTTTTACCAGAACCGGACTGGGAGCATGAAAAAAAATAGAACTTAAGCCAGCTACAAAAAGTAAAATACAAAGTATAGCATAACTCGGAGCTATCCCCAATAAACTCATTGAAATTGCTGTAATTAATGGGCTTAGGATAACAAATAATCGAATGGGGTATTTATCAGCAATTATGCCCACTAATGGATACATAATGCTTGGAAGTCTTTGTGAAATTGACAAAAGACTGGCCAATGTATAGCTTAAGCCAAATTTCTCGATGAGCAAGGGTAAAATTGGAGCTAAAAATGAGGAATATATGTCGTGTACCAAATGTGCAAAAGATATGGAAACGACTTTTGAGGATTGAAATTTTTTTGAGATCAATGTGGATAATATTTAATGAGTTCTTGATAATAATACTGATTTTCCCCTAATCTTAACATAAGTATTTGAAAAAAATAATTCCCAAAAGTAATGCTTGTTAAGAACAGTTACAAATAAAACTAACAATAAGCTTATTTTAAATAAGCATTTAAAGTAAAAATACGGCTGTTTGTCTCTTAAATGTTGCTTCAAGTATAGTATTTCAAAAAAAGTGAATTCAGTTCTATAAAATTTACTTATTTTGTATTTGAAACTATAATTTACTATTCGCTTGAAAAACTGGACTTTACCTTTTAACTGGAAACGATTGCGCTGGCATATTTT
>JAOZUV010000011.1:0-12009 GCA_029938505.1 Bacteroidales bacterium
TAAATCGTAGCCGTCGTAATTATCGTAAAGCAAATAACATCAATTATACCGATGGAGATTTACGATCAACCATTACAAATGACTGGCTAAATGACAGAGACAGCAATACAGACAAAATGTATGACTATGGTGTAAACTCATTAATTAGCGACCAAGCTAGAGTTTTTAAAGGTGGTTCTTGGAAAGACCCTGCTTATTATTTAAGTCCAGGTGTACGTCGTTTCCTTGATCAAAACGAAGCCTCAAATAGTATTGGCTTCCGATGTGCAATGAGTCGTATGGGAAGTAATATTCCACAATAAAATTGAGTTAAAAATATTCAACCCCATTCCGTTCTTCGGGATGGGGTTTTTGTTTTATCTTTGAATTATGATCGAGCAGATTAAAAAACTTTATACTGAATATTTAAAACACCCAATCATATCCACAGATAGTAGGAATACGCCTGATGGGTCTATTTTCTTCGCTTTAAAGGGCGAACGTTTCGATGGGAATAAATTTGCTTTACAAGCTCTTAAAAATGGGTGTTCACTAGCGATCGTAGATAATCCTAATCTTCAAGAAAATAATAAGTGTTTTTATGTTAATGACGTTTTAGAAACGCTGCAAGAATTAGCAAAATATCATCGATCATTTTTAGCTATCCCCATTATTGGAATTACAGGTACAAATGGCAAGACAACGACCAAGGAACTCATCAACAGAGTGCTTTCAAAAAAGCACAATACACTTGCAACAATTGGGAATTTAAATAATCATATTGGCGTTCCATTGAGTATTCTTTCCATCCATAAAGAACATGAAATAGCCATTATCGAAATGGGTGCTAATCATATTGGCGAGATTTATTTTCTTTGCCAAATTGCTCAGCCCACTCACGGAATTATCACTAATATTGGGAAAGCACATCTCGAAGGTTTTGGGAATTTTGAGGGTGTTATTCAAGCAAAAACCGAACTCTATAAATATTTAAAAGCAAATAAAAAATCTACTGTTTTTTTAAATAATGAAAATGAGATTTTAAAAAACAACAGTCAGGATTTAAGTACTTATTCCTACGGAACAACAAAAGCAGATTGTATTTTTACAGCAATCAAGGCTTCTCCTTATGTTGAGATGCAATGGAAAAATACTGCTATCAAATCAAAGCTAATTGGGAAATACAATGCTGAGAATATCATGGCAGCTATTTGTATTGGTCATTATTTTAAGATTGAAAATAATGAGATTATTGAAGCTATTCAAAAATACATACCAAAAAATCAACGTTCCGAGATTGTAAAAACCGCTAAAAACGAAATTATTTTAGATGCCTATAATGCAAATCCATCCAGCATGAAACAAGCCTTAGAAAATTTCAAGGAGATGGATAAGAAAAATTCTTTGCTGATTTTGGGAGATATGTTTGAGCTTGGTAAATTTAGCATCAAGGAACATCTGAAAATTGAAAAACTAATAGTTAAACTTGGATTTAAAAAGGTCTTCTTATTAGGAAATAATTTCTATACTGTTGTCAGAGACAAAGAATTTAAAACATTTAAAACAACAGCTGAAGCTGAAAAATATTTGATTCAGCATCCAATTGAAAATTATACTATTTTAATTAAGGGTTCGCGAGGAATGAAACTCGAAACCCTCCTTCCTTACTTATAAAATGGCTATATATAAAGTTATAGGTATGATGTCGGGCACCTCTTTGGATGGTATTGATTTGGCTTATTGTACTTTTGAGTATAAAGAAGATCTTTGGGGATTTAAAATTGAAAAATCAATAACCATTGAATACCCAAAGGATTGGAAATACAATTTAAAAGAATCCATTTATAAAAATAAAAATCAACTCCAATCGCTTGATAAATTATATGGGGAGTTTTTAGGTATCACTTGCAAAAATTTTATCAAAGATTATGATCTCGATCCTGATTTAATAGCCTCACACGGTCATACAGTTTTTCATAATCCTGATAAAGGATTTACGCTGCAAATTGGGAATGGCGAGAAAATTGCAAGAATTTGTAACACTCCCACTGTTTACGATTTTCGTTCAACGGATGTAAAACTAGGTGGTCAAGGTGCTCCATTAGTTCCTATTGGCGACAAACTTTTATTTAGTGAGTTTGATTTTTGTTTAAACCTTGGTGGCTTTGCTAATATCTCCTTTGATAAAAACAATAAACGCATTGCATTTGACATCTGTCCGGTAAATATTGTCATCAATGAACTTTGCGAACAGATTGGATTGGATTATGACAAAGATGGAAAAATTGCTCAAAAAGGGAACATTGATACTGTTCTGTTAACCGAATTAAACAATCTTGATTATTATCAGAAAGCATTCCCAAAGTCATTGGGGAAAGAATTTATTATTGAAAAGGTAAATCCAATATTAAATAAATATTCACTCTCCATTGAAGATCAATTGCGTACTTTTTATGAGCATATTGCTAAACAAATTGCCAGTATCCTTAATTCTAAAAAAGGAAATTCAATATTGATTAGCGGAGGCGGAGCTTATAATGTATTTTTAATTGAACTTATCCGAAAACATATAAATAAAAAAATCATCTTGCCAAGCAAAGAAATTATAGAATATAAAGAAGCGATAATTTTTGCTTTCTTGGGTGTATTAAAACTAAGGAATGAAAATAATTGTCTGGCTTCTGTTACTGGTGCTTCATCCGATAATTCAGGAGGAATTTTTATCATGCCATAAAAAAAGCGGCACCTCAAGGCACCGCTTATATATTTATGTTAAAAAGTATTATCTTCTCAAACCACGTCCTGAGTTTCTATAGCCTTGACCTTGTCCACGACCAAACCCATTACCTCTGAAGCCTTGACCCATTCCAACATTTTCTCCACCTCTTCCCATTCCTCTAAAGTTATCAAAAATAACGCGTTGCTCATCTGTTAAAAGGTTTCTTATTTCCTGATGATGAGCTGCACGTGTTTTCATCTGCTCAGCTTTTAGTTCAGCTTTTTCATCTATCAAGCTATTAACAGCCTTCATGTCAACATTTTTTGCTGTACGAAGAGTTTGAGATTTTGCTCTCATTTCCTGAGTTTCATTTCTGTAAGGCAACATCTGCTCTAATTGTTTTACTCTTAAAATATTGATTTTTTCTTGTTGCTCTGTAGTCAAGTCAAGCATATTAAAACAACGTTGACCTGGTTCAAAATTTCTTTGATTTTGCATTATTCCTTGCCCGTTTCCTAGTCTGTTACCAGCTTTATTAAAATTCCGTTGTCCTCTTTGGGCCATTACATCTGTTGAAAGTACCACAAAAGCCATAATTGCTGCTATAATCCATACTGTGTTTTTTAAATTTATCTTTTTCATTGTTTTCTGTTTTTAAATTTATATATATAATTAATCGATTAACGTATTCTTTGCGGTTGTTGGTCTCTTCTGTTTCTAAACTGACGTTTTCTATCAAATGGTCGATTCATTCCTGACTCATCATCCATCATCTTTTGCCTAAACATCCCTTCTAAATATCTAAACTGCTCATCATCACAAACTCCTTTTAGGTCAAGCAAATGATTAATTGTTAGCATTTTCAACTTTTTATGAAGTTCTCCTGTTTTTTCGGCCAAATTATAAAGCACTATTGAATCGATATTTTCTTTCGAAAATTCATCCATCATCATCATTCTTTTTTGATGCATTTCGATAAACACTTGTTTTGTTTGTTCCTGATATTGTTTTTGAAATATCTCAAAATCATTTTTTTGCTCTGCACTTAAATTTAAATTTTGACGAGCAGCATTTATTGATTCGCGAGGCTGAATTTCAGGCATCGCTGGTTTTTTATAAGTAAGGAAAAGAACGGTACTAATAACTGCAATATTTATGATTAACAGAACTGCTATACTTATTATTGTAATATTTTTTTTGTTAAAATAATTCATAGCTTCTTAGTTTTCTGTTAATAAAAACGATTCAATTGATTCGTAAGCAAGGGCATTTAAATAAAGATCTTCATCCTGACTATCAGTTACATATTCTTGAGCATTTAGCTGAAAACTGTTAGTGTAATATTTTGAACCCAAGCTTATACCTGAAAACAATCCAATACCCATTATCATTGCAATTGCTATAGGTTGCAAAACTCTTTTCCAATTCCTGCTTGTTTCAACATCCCTATTTTCAATTTGTGCTTGAATACGTGTAAACATAAATGGGTCAGCTAATAATTTTTCAGGACGATCAACCAAAGACATGGTGCTTTTTACTTCGCTAATAAGTTGACGACAGGAAGTACAATCTTTCAGATGTAATTCAAATGCTTGAAGCTGCTTTGAATCTAGCTCCCTGCTTAAGTATGAATTAATTTTTTTATGTACTTCTTTACAAATCATTTTGTTGTGTTTTAAAGTTTGACAATCTCAATTAAAAAAACTTGCGCCTATTCCAAATTATTTTTATAAAAATTCAGCAAACGCGTCTGTAAATTGATTTTCGCTCGGTGTATTAAAGATTCAACCGATGAAACAGATAAATTCATTACTTCGGCAATTTCTGAATATGAAATTCCATCCAAATTATGTAAACTGAATGCAATTCGTTGGTTCTGACTCAAAGAATCAATAGCTCTGTATAAATGCGAAGAACGTTCAGAATCATCTATTCCTTTATCAGCATTAAAAGACTCATTACTAATTTCATTCGATTTTGATGAACGAAAAAAGGACTCCATATTATCAACTAATCTTTTTCGTTTATTCTTTTTAATAAAGTTTAAAGATTTGTTTACCGCCACTCTATACAACCAAGTTGACAGTTTTGAATCGCTACGAAAAGATTGAATGGAATCGTAAACTTCTATAAAAACATCTTGTGTTAGATCTTTGGAATCGTCTTCATCATGTACAAAATGGAAGCAAGTATTCAGCACCATAGACTGATACTGATCAACCAAAAAACGAAATGCTTTTTGATCTCCACTTTTAATACCAGTAATAAGACTCTGCTCATCCATGTAATAAAGTTAATTATTTTTCTATTCCCCTTTTTGACAACTCAAAAGAATAAAACTTGCGAATAAACATAAAAAAAAAGGCTGATGAAAAATCACCAGCCTTTTAATTATATAAACAAATATTTTATTTAGTGATGAAAAACGTATATCATTTGAAGGTAATAAACCAATGCTCCAGCTAAATAGCCAATTAGAGCAAGCAAACTGATTTTTTTCAAATACCATATAAAATCTATCTTCTCCATACCCATGGCAGCAACACCAGCGGCAGATCCAATGATTAAAATACTTCCTCCAGTACCAGCACAATAAGCTAAAAATTCCCAGAAAGTACCATCGACCATAAAATGAGACGCATATCCTGTTGCACCAGTAGCAGCAATGTCATACATTCCCATCGCACCAGCAACAAGAGGCACATTATCAACAATTGATGAAAGAACACCAATAATAAGGTTAATGATATAAATATCACCAACATTGTCGTTCAGCCAACCTGCCATAAGAGATAATTGTCCGGCTGATTGAAGAGCAGCAACTGCTGTTAAAATTCCCATAAAAAAGAAAATTGTAGGAACATCTACTTTACGAAGAACACCAATAACGGTTAGTTTTCTACGATCTTCCATTGTTTTGTTACGATGCATAATTTCGGTAGTTAACCAAATAATACCTAAACTGAATAACATCCCCATATAAGGAGGAAGATGAGTAAGTGTTTTAAAAACAGGAACAAATAATAAACCACAAACACCCATTATAAGAATTAATTTGCGTTCAAAAGGAGTTGTAAATTCACGCGTTTCATCACCACTTAAAACTGGGCGAGTAACATTGCCTTTTACTGTGAAAGTTAAAATAATTAATGGAACAACCATAGTTACGATACTAGGAACTATAACCATTACAATGATGTTTCCAGCAGTAACCTGACCACCTACCCATAACATAATAGTTGTAACATCTCCAATAGGCGACCATGCTCCACCTGCATTAGCAGCAAGTACTACCATACTAGCAAAGAACCAGCGTGTTTTTTGATCATCTATAAGTTTACGTAATAAAGCAACTAATACAATTGTTGTGGTTAAATTATCAAGCGCAGCTGACATAAAGAAAGTTAACACACTTAAAATCCACAATAATTTAACTTTATTGGTGGTTTTAATTTTATCAGTAATAATTTTAAATCCTTGGTGTTGATCGATAGTTTCAACAATGGTCATTGCTCCTAAAAGAAAGAATAAAATAGTTGAGATTTCAGCTAAATGGTGCATTACATCATGATGTGTAATAAATCCCAACATATCTTTTGCTGATGGATTATGAATGCCCGCTTCATGCAAGTATTCTCTCCACGATTGACTGAGATATTGCCCACCATCATTCATGAGGCTTAAAATATCAACACGTGCAATTACAAAAATAATCCACATTAACATTCCTAAAATTAAAGCTGATGCAGCTTTATCAATCTTTAACGGATGTTCAAGGGCAATAGCAGTATAGCCGAGGATGAAAACGACGACCATCAAAATAAACATTTCCATAGTTAATTAGTTTAGTGCATAATATTATCGGTTGCAAATTTAGATAAAAGAATTTTCAACACGAAATTTTCCATATGCAAAACGATACATATTTAAATAAAAAGCTCAGATTATAACATAATTCATATCATAAATGGTATACATTTCACGAAAAAATAAAATTTTTAAAACTTATTAATATGTGTATATAGAAAAAAATAAGACATTGACATCTCTGCAAATGTTCAAAACTTATATCGATTATTCTTTCAGAGAATTGTTAGCTATTGTAATTTTGCTTAATGAATTACAAAGAAACATTGGATTATATATTTAGCCAACTACCCATGTATCAAAGGGTGGGAAAAGCAGCTTATAAAGCAAACTTAGATAATACAATAGCGTTGTGCAATTTACTTGACAATCCACAAAACAACTTCAAAACAATACATATTGCTGGAACCAACGGCAAAGGCTCGGTAGCTCACATCATTGCTTCAATATTACAAGCAGCAGGTTATAAAACGGCATTATATACATCTCCCCATTTAAAAGATTTTAGAGAACGGATAAAAATTAATGGGGAAATGATCCCAGAGGAAAATGTTATTCAATTTGTTAAAAAGCATAAAAAAGCATTTAAAGAAATTAAACCATCATTTTTTGAAATGACTGTTGGATTAGCTTTTCAATATTTTTCGGATGAAAAAGTAGATATAGCTATTATTGAAACGGGCATGGGAGGGCGACTAGACTCTACAAATATTATAACGCCTTTACTTTCAGTCATTACAAACATTGGCTTGGACCACACACAATTCCTAGGAGACACTCTTAAGAAAATTGCAGGAGAAAAAGCAGAAATTATTAAAAAAGGAGTTCCTGTCATCATCGGCGAAACCCAACCAGAAATTGAATATATTTTCATTAATAAAGCTAAAACTCAAAACAGTGAACTATTTTTTGCTGATCAAGTTTTCGAAACCAAACTCTTGTCAAATACAAATACAGGAACCGAATATGATGTTTGGAAAAATGATGAATTATTTATTGATCATTTAGAATGCCCACTGCTTGGATTGTATCAATCAAAAAATATTGTTACAGCTATTCAAACAATGGATACTTTAGCCAATACCTTTGGTATTGGAGTTAAAACTATAATCGAAGGCATAGAAGATGTCAAAATGAATACAGGTTTCCGTGGTCGTTGGCAAATTTTATCAAACAACCCACTAACTATTTCAGATGTGGGTCATAATAAGGATGGCATTTCAAATGTTGTTCAGCAGATCAAACTTTGTAAATTCGACAAACTACACTTTGTATTAGGAATGGTGGATGATAAAGACATCACAGATATTTTAAATATACTCCCTCACGAAGCAATCTATTATTTCTGCAAAGCAGATATCCCACGAGGAATGGATGAAACCCTTTTACAAGAAGCGGGTCATAAAGCCGGCTTAAACGGTAAAACCTATAGCTCTGTTAGAGAAGCCTATAATGTTGCTGTGAATAATGCGGGTAGTAATGATTTGGTTTTTATTGGAGGAAGTACTTTTGTGGTTGCCGAAATTGTTTAAGATTAGCCTCCACTAACCATATGTAAAACAACTACTTTGTCACCGTTTTTTACAATAGCAGTTACGCGATCAGTTTTTTTAACCAACTGACCATTTATCTTTGTTACGAGCATCTTAAAAGTATATTTCTTTAGCTTGATAAGTTCCGCCAAAGTCAAACTATCCCCTTCAATCGTTTCTTCTCTATTATTTATTATTATATCCATCTTTCAAATGCTTTTTAATAATCAACTCTATCGCCTGATTGGCTTGCATATGTGCAACTATTCCAACACGAGGAGCCATTGGAGGCATATCTTCTGCGATCTCCGTTTCAAAATCACCACAAATGTACAAATTGTCATATTCTTCCATTTGGATAGCATTATTATTTCCAAATCCAGCCATCCCCATTCCACATATCAACGGCATCTCTGGCATTTCTGATAAAACGGTTTCAATTATCATCTGTTTCATTCTAGCTAAGTCAAAAGCTTCAATAATCACATCGCAATCTTTGTATATCCTAACAATATCTTCAGGTTTCAATTTTATATGATGAGCTACAACCTTTACATGCTCATTCACAAAATAAATATTATCAGATAAAGTGAATGATTTTTGTTGTCCAAGTTGATCATTATAATAATATTGTCGATTCAAATTTGATTCCTCTACAACATCAAAATCAGCCACTACAAGTTTCCCAACCCCACTACGAGCCAAGGCTACAGCACAGTTTGAGCCTAATCCACCACAACCAGCAATTCCTATAGTTTTACTTGATAATATGTTTCTGATTTCTTCAAATGTCATTTTAAAAAAATTGATTTCTTAATAGCTAATTATTACAAATATATAACTTATATGTAAGTTCCTATATTTATAACCCATCTAAATAAATTTACATATCGATTAGTTTCAATATATTATTGAATCATAAACCGTTATGAAAAAAATAACATAACAGATTTTCTAAATTTATTGAGCACATAAAATAAGTATTTATTACTTTTGTGAAGTTTTTAACAATGAAGCACGAAAAAATACGTCATTATGAATATAGAAGAAATTAAAAAAAATCATAAACTACTCAATGAGTGGACTTATGATTGGACTGCTCTAGACAAAGGTTATACTGACAAAACCTTATACATCAATGTTGGCACTAACGAAATAAAAGAAAAAGCGGTACCTGCCGAGATGAAAGAAAAATTCATCGGTGGAAAAGGTTATGGTTTAAAACTTTTATGGGAAGCTACCAAAGCTGATACTAAATGGAATGATCCTGAAAATGAGATCGTAATTTCATCCGGACCTATTGGTGGGATCACACAATATTCGGGTGCAGGGAAATCTCTAGTTGTTTCTATCTCGCCCCAAACTAATTCAGTAATAGACAGTAATGTTGGTGGTTTCTTCGGCCCATTTTTAAAATTTTCCGGATTTGATGCTATCGAATTACAAGGCAAAGCCGAAAATGATGTAATCATTTATATCGATGGTGTTAACCATAAAATTGAAATTTTTGAAGCTCCAAAAGAGCCGGGCGACAGCCATGTTTTAGCTGAAGTATTAACAGAAATGTTTGCCGATGACGATAAAGACAAGAAAAATATTGGTGTTGTTTCTGCCGGAGATGCTGCTGATCATTCGTTGATTGGAATGCTTAACTTCAGTTTTTACGATCCGAAACGTAAACTGGTTCGTTTAAAACAAGCCGGTCGTGGTGGTATTGGAACCGTTTTACGTAACAAAAAAATTCGTGCAATAGTAGCAAAAGTACCTGGCGTTAAGGGTAACCTTAATAATGTGGTTGACTTGAAAGCCATCATGGAAAAAGGTAAAAAATTCAATCGCGAAATGCGTGAACTTGATGATTCGCAGTGCGAAATGAAAACCAAAGGTACTGCTCACCTTGTTGAGATCATGGATAATTATGATCTTTTACCTACTCACAATTATAAATTTGGTAGTCACCCAGACTCTAAAAACATTGATTCTGAAGTATGGAAAAGCAGATTCACCCAAGGTATTCCTGACGGTTGTTGGATTGGTTGTAATATGGCTTGTGCCAAAGGTGTTGACAATTACGAATTAAGAACCGGACCTTATGCTAGTGATAAAGTAATTGTGGATGGACCAGAATATGAAAATGCTGGTGGACTTGGTTCTAATTGCGGAATCTTCAATCCTGACTATATTATTGAAGCTAACTTTTATTGTGATACGTATGGAATTTGTACAATTTCATGGGGTACATTATTAGCCTTCATTATGGAATGTTATGAAAATGGCATCCTAAACGAAGAAAGAACTGGTGGTTTAAAACTTAACTTTGGAAATGCCGACTCAGCAATGGCCTTAATTCATCTACTTGCAAAAGGCGAAGGATTTGGTTTAATCGCTGGTATGGGTGTTCGTAAAATGAAAGCATATTTCGTTGAAAAAGGATGGGGAGATGCTGCATTTTTACAAGATATTGGAATGGAGAATAAAGGTTTAGAATATTCTGAATACATTTCAAAAGAATCATTGGCACAACAAGGTGGTTTTGCTATGACAAACAAGGGACCTCAGCATGATGAAGCTTGGTTGATTTTCATGGATATGGTAAACAACCAAATTCCTACTTTTGAAGATAAAGCTGAAGCTTTACATTATTTCCCAATGTTCCGTACGTGGTTCGGTTTGGTTGGATTATGTAAACTTCCTTGGAATGATGTTGAACCAGAAAACAATGCTGAACAAGATGAGCCTGCAAAAGTTCCTGAGCATGTTGACAATTACGTTACTATTTATAAAGCGGTAACTGGTAAAGATTTCTCGAAAGAAGAAATGATTACTATGTCGGAAAGGGTGTATAATTACCAACGTTGTTTTAACTTACGTAGAGGTTATGGTGTTCGTAAATGGGATGCACAACCATATCGTGCTGCTGGACCTGTTACTGTTGAAGAATACGAATCAAGAGTTGAGCGTTACGACAAACAAATGAAAGAAATTATTGGTGTTGATCCTGAAGGAAAAACGACTGAAGAAAAAATGGCAATCACTCGTAAGCATCGCGAAAACCAATATGAAAAATTATTGGATGCAGTTTACAAACGTAGAGGTTGGACTAAAAACGGTGTACCAAAACTATCTCATTTGAAAGAATTAGGAATGGATTTGCCAGAGATTGTTGAAGTTGTAACTCCACATCAAGAAGACTAATTTACCTAATTAACATATTTCTAAAAAGGCTGCCCTTCGGGGTGGTCTTTTTTTTGTACATTTTCGGACAGCAAATGAACGCTAATGTACTCTATTTTTGTACATTACAAAGCCTATCTCCGCAAAACAGTCATAGTCAAATACTCCGTAATGATGGCATGGTTTTGGTTAATTCAGTCGCTTAGAGAGATGGATAAAGCTGTTGGAAACATTAATATAATTCAACCTAATTATTATGCTAATTCATTATTTCAAAATCATTTTCAGAAACATTCTTAGACACAAGCTTTATTCATTAATCAATTTATTTGGTCTTTCTTCTGGTATTGCTGCAAGTTTGATTCTTTTACTTTATGTTCAGCACGAAACAAGCTATGATAATTTTCATGAACAGAAAGATCAAATTTACCGCATCATCAGCATTGGGCAAAAAACCGGACAAATTGATGCTCGTGCACCTTATAAGTTGGCGCCAAGATTGCAAGCTACTTTCCCTGAAATTATTAAATCGTGCCGCGTGCGTGAGTCTGCTTTCGAAATTAAAAAAGAAGAAGGCTTTATTAGGGAATCTAGATTTCTGCAAGCAGACTCAACATTTTTCAATCTTTTTTCGTCGGGTTGGTTTTCTTCTGAATGTTTGTTGAAATCTCTTATTTCTCTGTCGCAAATTATTGCACTTTCTGAAATTTCAGAACTTAAGACCAAACCTTCCAAAGA
>JAOZUV010000011.1:12019-16512 GCA_029938505.1 Bacteroidales bacterium
ACAGACTCAACATTTTTCAATCTTTTTTCGTTTGATTTAATCCACGGGAATAAAACTACAGCACTTACGGATGCAAACTCAATTGCAATTTCGAAATCGGCAGCCGAAAAATATTTTCCAGAACAAAATGTTATCGGACAAATTATTGAAATTTTATACCTTAAGAGAACTTACACCCAACAGGTTACGGCAGTATTCGAAGATTTTCCAGCAAACTCTCATTTGCAAGCCGATTTAATTTTACCCATACAAACTTTAAATTGGGGCTACGAAAACATTAATCGTAAAAGAAGTGTTCCATCATTTGAAAGCTGGGCTTCGAATGATTTTCTGACATACATACTTCTTCCCGAAGCCTTTGATATCGTTCAGTTAACTAGTAAATTTCCTGATTTTATAGAAACCAATTTACCAAAAACAACTTTTTCGGGTAATACGTTTTCTTTTACTTACGATCTGCAAATACTAGACCGCATCCATCTTTATTCAGATCTTTTAAGATCAGATGTAGAAAACAAGGGCAATCTTAATCACATTTATCTTTTTGGAGGAATTGCTATTTTAATTTTAGCAATCGCTATTATCAATTACATCATTTTATCTACTTCAAAATCGCTAAACCGAGCAAAAGAAATTGGATTAAGAAAAGTAATTGGAGCTAATCGCTCAAACATTATGAAACAAGTTTTAGGCGAATCCATTTTCCTTTCCTTACTTTCGCTTCCTTTTTCACTTCTGCTGGCAAATACTTTCCTGCCAGAAATCAACAATTTACTCGGGGTAAATATTTCATTTGACCTTTATAACAACCCTTCGGTGATTTTTGGACTTCTTGCAATATGCCTTTTTACCGGTTTAATTTCTGGAAGCTATATTGCATTTTATCTATCCTCTTTTAAACCGGTAGATGTTTTTCGAAGTCAGATAAACTTGGGTTTAAGAGGATCAATTTTTCAGAAAAGCCTTATTATTCTTCAGTTAATCATTTTTATAGGATTAATAATATGTTCGGCGGTTATATACAATCAGGTAAAATTCATGAATCAGAATGAAGTATTAGGATTTGAAAAAGAAAACCTGATTTCGCTTAATGCCAAAAGTAGTGCCATTGCACAAAAATTTAGCTCTTTTAAAGCCGAATTACTCACAAACACCAACATCAAATTTGTGTCATCTTCTTTTAGTAATGCACCGGCTTTTAACACAACCATCAGTGCTGCCGTTACCCGAACCCATCCTAAAACAGGTAAAAAAATGACTTATACCATGTCAGGTGGACTACCTGAAAACACCAAGGATATGACCATTTACGAAAAATCATTGGTAGATTACGATTATGTTAGTGCTTTAGGGATGAAAGTAGTTGAAGGTCGATCATTTGACAAAAAAGACAAAAAAGGGTACGATAAAGTTATGGTAAACGAACAATTTATTAAAGAGTTTGAAGTTAAAAACCCCTTAAGTGAAAGATTCAAATATAAAATGTGGAATTTTGAAATTATTGGAATTATTAAAGACTATCATTCCAATTCGTTAACCGAGAAAATCAGGCCGGTTATCCTTTATAACAACACCACTTATATGCGGCAAATCATCATTAAAACAGATGGTCATAACACGCCGGAAGTTCTTCAATTCACTGAAAACACATGGAAAGATTTTTGTCCTAATTTGCCTTTCGAATATTATTTCAATGATATGATTATTGAAAGCATGTATAAAGTTGAAATGAATTTAGCCAAGTTGATAGGATCATTTGCCATATTGGCAATTCTTATTGCATCTCTTGGTTTGTATGGTCTTTCTATGTTTATTGCTCAGAAGAAAACCAAAGAAATCGTCATTCGAAAAACCATGGGTGCCAGTGTAATGAATATTATCATTCGTTTATTAAGACAATTCTTTGGAATTACAATTGTGGCGAATATTATAGCAATCCCTTTTGCTTATTATTATATGGATAAATGGTTACAAAATTTTGAATACCAAAGTATGATGGATTATCGCATTTTTGTGATTGCTGGAACTTCATCCATTTTACTCTGTCTATTAACCGTTAGTTTTCATTCTGCAAAAGCAGCCATTATTAATCCTGTTGAAGCGTTGAAATATGAATGATACACAGATTTATCTTGTGTAAGATAGGGTTATTATACTTTAACATATCTTTAACTTTGTAATATGTTACAAAGTTGTAAATTGATGTCCTAATTATATCATCAAAAAATAATTAAGTTCAAGAATATGATCAAACATTACCTCATCTTCGCATTTCGAAATTTACTGAGAAATAAAGTTTTTTCTTTAATCAATATTGTTGGACTGGCTATTGGTTTAGCAAGTTTCTTTTTCATGACCATTTATGTCGTAAATGAATTAAGTTATAATAAAATGTATCCGAAAAAAAATCAGATACATCGGGTAATAACAAATTTTAAAGATTTCGACAACTTTAGAAATGGATTAAGCGCATACTCAATCGGATCAAAATTTACCAATGCGTTTCCTGAAGTTCAATCATTTACAACTTCTAAATTAGGACGAATTACAATTCATCAAAATGAAGAAGATTATTCAGAACTGGCTCAATTTACCAATTCCGATATGTTTAAAATATTTGATATCCCCATTGTAGCTGGTGATAAAGTCAATCCACTGACAGAACTTAATTCAGTAGTGATTTCTGAAAAATTTGCAGAAAATTTTTTTAAAGATGAAAACCCAATCGGGAAAACAATTGAAGCTACTAATAGATCTACAAAGTGGACGCTAATAGTTACAGCTGTTTCAAAAGACATCCCCTGGAATTCGACCTTGAGTGGAGATTTATTTATTAATATTGAACTATATCTTAAAGATCATGTGCAATGGTATAATATAAAAAATATTCATGAAAATTGGGGGGGTAGTTTTTTCACATATGTGCTCTTATCAAAAAATACAGATCTCAAAAACTTAGAATCAAAAGCAAACGAATTTTATATTAATAATTCAGACAAAAAACTAAACCTAACGTTTAATTTTCAAGCATTGTCAGATATTTATCTAGGTTCTAAAAGCATTGCAAACAATCATCTTCCAGCAGGGAATTTATCAAATATCATTGCTTTTTCATTTATCGGCTTGCTCGTTTTAATGATCGCAGGATTTAATTTTGTAATTCTTTCTTCGGCACAAACTATAAATAGACATAAAGAAATTGGATTTCGGAAAGTGATAGGCGAAACCAATCTTAGTCGATTTAAACAATTTTTCATCGAATCTATACTTATTAGTTTAGTGGTATTACCAATCGCAATATTTCTGGTTATCACGTTTATGCCAAATATTAGTGAGCTTTTTGGTCATAATATCGAATTTAAAAATTCGAATATGATCATCTATATACCTTTGTTTTTCATAATTAGTTTATTGCTATCTGTAACTTCAGGATTGTACATTACTTTGAGTTCGGCAAAACTAGAAGCTGTCGATATTATGCGAGGCACTTCAAAAAAAGGGAATCAAAAGCTAATTCTTCGTAAAATAATGATTGTATTTCAAATCATAATTTTCATCGGACTATTATTAGCTTCATTAACTATCCGGAAACAAATTAGTTATTCAAAAAATATTGATATGGGTTTTGAAACTGAAAACATTCTTAAGGTAAGATGGCAGAGTTATAAGTTTAAAAATTATGACGTTTTATTACAAGCTTTTCAAAGCAATCCATATATCTTGAGTTTAGCCTATGGCAGTAGTGGACCTCCTTCTTACTCTTACGCAAAAAGCAAAATGCCCAGAGTAGATAATCCGGATGAAGTAGTTGAGTGTGAATTTATGAGGGTAGGCTATAATTATCTTGAAACTTATGGCTTTAAATTATCTGAAGGACGATTTTTTTCAAGGGATTATGGAATGGATGATTCAGCATATATTATAAACGAAGCTGCCTATAAAAGTCTTGGAATCACCGATATTAATAACATCCCAAATAACAAATACAATATAATAGGGGTGGTGAAAGACTTCCATCTTCATTCAGTAAAAGACAAAATAAGTCCTGTTATAATTTCGATTGCAAAAAAATATATTGATGAAATATTAATTAAAATTGATCCAGCACACGAAAAGGAAGTGATTTCATTTTTAGAAGAACAATGGAAAGAACAGGTTCCTGATCTACCTTTCAGATACAAGTTTGTAAAAACTTCAATTGAAAATTTATATTATAAGGATTATAAGTTTGCCAAAATTATCACCGTATTCACGCTTATGTCCATTTTCATTGCCTGCTTAGGACTATTTGGACTAACTCTTTTTACGATACAAAATCGCATTAAAGAAATTGGCATTCGTAAAGTTCATGGTGCAAAAGTTAGTAATATTATGATGATGATTAATCGTGAGTTTGCTATTTTGGTTATCATTGCTTCCTTTTTGGCTTGGCCAATTACCTGGTATTTTATGGACAAATGGTTGCAAAATTTCGCATATACTATCAGTTTACC
>JAOZUV010000216.1 GCA_029938505.1 Bacteroidales bacterium
ATAGAAAGGTTTATTCATGGCAAGAGTTAAACATGGACAACCATGTAAGCATAATGAGAAGTATTGGAGATTGATGTATTACAGGTGTAGAGATTACACAGTAGATAATATTGTGTATCTCACACCTTTTTATAAGTCTCAAATGATGTGTATCAAATGCAGAAAGAAATGGTGGGGAGTTAGAGACGTAGAGAGATTCAAAAAATATAACCAGCCATATAAGTTTCATATCTTCGGAGATACGTTATTGGAAATAATAGAAAGCTACAGAGAGGAAGTGACCATTGAGAGAATCGAGAATACAAAGCAGAGTGATTGAGTATATTAACAAAAAAGAGCATAGCAAGGCGATTAATATTAGTGCTACAGGCGTTGAAGCAGGTACTCCTGACATTGACGCCGTAATACAGGGAAAATCCTTTAAAATCGAAATAAAACAGCCAAATCAGCCAAAACAAAAGGATTTACAAAGATATAGAATGGTTCAGTGGGCCAATGCAGGATCAAAAGTGATCTATGCAGAGACTTATGAGAAGGTAATTGAGGCCATAGAAACAGAAATGGCTTTCTTCTATACTGATTCTTTTGGTAAAATATATATATCTAAGAAATTAACCCTGGGGGGCTATTTTGATATGCTTGGGAGTTGTGTTGATTATAATGAGATATGACCGTTTTTCTTTCAAAAAATCCATATAGGGTGTTTTACAAAAAAAAGGCTTACGAAAACGGTAAACCTTTTTTTGTTTTATTTAACCTAATTAAAGGGAGAGGAGCAAACTTAATCAGGTCGAATACATGAAAACAACAAAACATACTCAACCTGATTCTTCGTTTAACCTAACTAACAGGATTAAATTTTATCTGGATATTAAAAAGCAATAATTGATATATAAATTTAGCATTGTTTTTTTGTCTTTGCAATGCTCCGACGCAAACAGTATATATATAACTCTAAATATACATAGTTTAGTATTGATTTTATGTATTATAGCCTTAAATCCAATATTAAGGAGCATACAATATTGATTTTAAGCGGACAAAATAAACATACTTAATACATAGTATTGAAAATTAGTTTTAACGGCTTAAAACTAATAATATATTAATGAAAATTAATTTCATTATATCAAAAATAATATTGTAATAGTTATATATTTTTTATATATTATTGTAGTCGAAAAAATCAAATATTGACATGAGTAAAAAATTAATAGAAAAGAGGTTGAAATGGAAACAAGTCAAGACAAAAAACAATGTTGTTGTTGCTGTAAAAACACAAACAATAATGAGGAGTGGTTGACAGACACTCCATCTGATTTAAGAACTGCTTTAAAAGGATTTCTTAGAACTATTGAAGAAATAGAAGAAGAAGTCATTAATAAAAAAATGACTTACTTCAGGGATGGTATTCTTGAATCATTCCTCACAAAAGATAATGAAGATGAGTTGATTTATTACTCTCTTCAAATGCTAAACAGATCAATGTTGAAATACGTTGATAATGATAACGGTTCGTATGCATTAAAAAGATATATTCATGCGAAAACATCTCAACCCTATGAGATGAAGAACTTAATTGAAAGTTTTACGGGGAATGTCTGGAAGTTATGCAATACACCTTACTGCAAAGATGTTTCCAGTGCATACTTGTCTAACTTCAAAAATATAATGATCGTTTATGATTATGATCAGCACGTATTGAAAACAAGCAGACTTGAAAACTTCATAGAGACAGTTAATTGGTTGAATAGTCTAATTGACAACTTTGACAACGAATAAGGGAAAAGAGCATGGCAACAGTAAATCAAAAACCAGAACTCATGACGGTTATAATCAATTGTCAAATGTTAAGTGAGATACTTAACGGAAAGCCAATTGACTTCAGAGACTTAGAGGTCATGTCAGAAGCAAGGCTGATGGAACTACAAAAAACTTTAGTTAAGGTTTATATGCGGATAAGGAGTGAAGCATGAAGAAAGAAATGACCGAAAAGAGAAAACAATTGATTGCAATCTCCAGCGGATTGCAACAATTAGTTAAGATAGGTGCTATTGATTCGGTTAATGATGGATTAATGGACATCTATTTTCAAGAAGAAGAGAAGTATCCTGAGTTGAATACTTTCCATGGTTGGAAAGAAAAAGGAAGAAGTGTAATTAAAGGAGCAGAAAGTTATTGCTTCTGGGGAAGACCAAGGAAAATCAATATTAATGATGAAAAGAACAAAGAAGAAACAAAAGAGAACGGTTTCTCTTTTTTCCCAATAACCTATTTATTTAAAGAGAGTCAAACAAAAGGAGAAGACAAATGATTGATGTATATAGAATTAACTTAGTTAAAGAAAGGTCTATTGCTTACGAGCAAAAACCTATAAAGTGTAGTGATCAAATAGCAAGTTTACTAAGGGATTACTTAAAAGATACCGATAGAGAACACTTTGTCTGTATTTGTTTGAGGACCAACAACACTATTGCCGGAATAAACACTGTAAGTGTTGGTTCATTAGATCAGGCAGTAGTTAAGATGAGGGAACTATTTAAGCCTGCAATACTATTGAACGCTGCCTCAATAGTGGTTGGGCATAATCATCCAAGTGGAAATCTAGAGCCAAGTAAAGAAGATATATCTTTGACAAAGATGATCGAGAAAGCTGGTCATTTGATGGATATTCCTTTGATTGATCACATAATAATTAATCCTTTTAATGAGAACTTTTGTTCTTTCTTGGACAGGGGGTTGATGTAATGAAGTATGCAATGTTTTTTAAGAATGAACAGGAATTAGTTAGTTCTGATTGTTGGTGCTACATAGATGGGAGACTGTCTGACTTTCATGCAAGGCTATCTGCGGAAAGAGTAGTATATCAAAGAAGGTTAGACGTTGATGAAATTGAAATAAGACGAGGTTCAGATGATAAAAGGATCTTCTCGTCTTATAGTGTAATTGAACGTTTTAAGTATAGAGGGGCTTAGCATGAGAATATATCAGACCTTAAAGACAGACATGATTCACTTAGCAAGTAAGGAGAGAATTAAACTTGCTCATAATGCAAGTAAAGAAGACTTCATGAATAAGTTGAATAAGGCAACTTGTTATGAAATTATAAGAAGAAGTAAGACAGCAAAGAATATGTATTGGTACACCAGTGCATTCTTCACATACTACTTGCCAAAGAAGTATAAGATGAAACTTCCAAGAGACAAGTGGGATTTATGGAGAGAACTAACCATAGGAAAAAGGGGAATAAGATGAAGAGAGTTTATTTAGTTATAATCGGAGCAATGGCGATAGCAATATCAGGTCTACTGTTTGACATGAAAGTACACCAAATAGCATTCTATGTAGTGGCTTTCTTGTTTATAGTTATGTTGATAATTGAGTTAATTTATTTTATTGAAAGGATGATGAAATGAAAAGATACCAATTTCAAAGTACGTCTATTATAAGTGCGGATAATGAAGAGAATGCAGTGAACTACTTCGTTAATAATTCAGAGTACTTCGCAGCCAATGCGGTTTGTACTGAAGTAAAAATGAGTAGTGAAGAAATCAGAAGACTTGTCTTAAATGAGGGATTGACCATAACGGATTTAATTGATGAAGTAGTTCAGATGAACGGATTTATAGGAGTTGGTTTGATCAGACTGGCAGATGAGTTAAAGGAATACATAGAGAGCAAGATTAGTAAAGTGTGGTAAGTTATTACTTAACAGATTAAGCCAGGCATCATGTCTGGCTTTTTTAACCTACTGGGGGGATGTGAGCAGTATCTCACAGTCTTTACTTCACACTCCATCATACCACTTTTCTTTTCAAAAAATCTATATAGCCAGATTTCGTATATAAAATCGGTTAAGTGCAAAATGTAGTCAACTTGAACTTATTTGAGTTATTTTCAAAGTTGGCAAAGTTATTGAATAGTAACAAGTAAAGCGGAAAATAGATTTGACTAAACTATTGAATTGACTGTATTTATGTTTTGACTTTGTTTTGAAGTAATATATAAATAAAATACAGTCTTAAAGTATGCTTAAATTGATTTTAAGGCAATAAGTCTGGAATGTATAGTTGAGTATTGATTGAAGTTAGTTCGGAGTCTTATTGACATGAAATATTGAGAATATAACACAAAAAAGCCCGTAATAAATTAATATTACGGGCTTTTTTAAATAAACTTTGTTGTTATGTTAAATTAGTTAGTTAGTTAGTTAGTTAGTTAGTTAGTTGTTGTTTCAGGCTTGATTAAAAGAAATCTATTAAAGTCAAAGTCCTTCTTATTCGTGTAATAAGAAGTAAAAGATGTACTATCTTTAAAGCCTTCTTTTATGTTCAACTTCATCTGTTCAGAAACTAAAATCAAATTGTTATAAATTTCTTCGCCATCATATCCGAATATTTCTTTTATTTCTTTTGCTGGAGCTGTATTTAGATATGTTGTAACGTTTGCCTTATATTTTGCTATTCTTTGAGTTGAAATATCAGATATTTTATTAAATACATCTCTCTCAAAATATGGAAAAATTGTATTAATGCTAGCTATGATAGCATTCGCCAAAGCTAAGCTACTTTCTGGATTTAAATTATTGCAAAAAGTTTTACTTCTTATTACTTTAGTTACTTTTTTATATTTTTTGTCAACTTTTGATTGGGATGTAATAACAACTTCTTTTAAAGCTAATAAGTCAAAAGCGAAGAATCTAAAATCAGTATATTCAATATTATTAATTTTTTGTATTTCAACTTTTAAC
>JAOZUV010000217.1 GCA_029938505.1 Bacteroidales bacterium
GCAATGCTCATTGGATTTTAAGTCCAACGTGTCTACCAATTCCACCATCCGGGCAGCTATTTCAAAGAAAAAACCCGAAACCGGGTTTTTTGAGCGAAAGACGGGACTCGAACCCGCGACCCTGACCTTGGCAAGGTCATGCTCTACCAACTGAGCTACTTTCGCATTAAAACGAGTGCAAATATACACATTTTTAGAAAATGCCAATAAAATATTTAAAGAAATTTCAAGGACTATTCGCCAAGCAATTTTTTAATCTCATTTAGCTTCATTAAAGCTTCTACAGGAGTTAATGTATCGATATTTGTTTTTAAAATATCATCCCTGATTTGATACAATAAAGGATCATCTAATTTGATAAAACTCAGCTGGAACTGATCATCTTTTTTGCTTGTACCTCCAGGCAAACTTAACACATCTCCTGAGTGAGATTTTTCTAATTGTTCGAGTAGTCGGTTAGCACGCCCAATAACAGTTGAGGGCATTCCTGCCATCTTTGCCACATGAATCCCAAAACTATGTTCACTTCCACCCTCCTTTAATTTACGTACAAAAATCACTTTATTTCCTGTTTCCTTTACAGATATATGATAATTTTTGATCCGTTTTAATCCCGAAGCCATTTCGTTTAATTCGTGATAATGGGTTGCAAACAACACTTTTGGTTTAAATAAAGCATGTTCGTGTAAGAATTCGGCTATTGCCCAAGCAATAGAAATCCCATCATAGGTACTCGTCCCTCGCCCAATTTCATCCAATAAAATTAAACTACGATTCGAAATATTATTTAAAATACTGGCTGTTTCATTCATTTCCACCATAAAGGTCGACTCGCCCGAAGAAATATTATCGGAGGCTCCTACTCTGGTAAAAATCTTATCCACCAAACCAATTTTTGCCTCAGCAGCAGGAACATAACTTCCAATCTGCGCAAGCAAAACTATTAAAGCTGTTTGTCGGAGCAAAGCCGATTTACCCGACATATTAGGACCAGTAATAATTATTATCTGTTGCTTTTCGGTATCCAAAAAAACATCATTACTCACATATTCTTCGCCCAATGGCAATTGATGTTCAATCACCGGATGACGTCCATCCTTAATATCCAACTCATAACTATCATTAATTTGAGGACGTGTATAATTATTTTCTTTCGCTATGGTAGAAAATGAAAGCAAACAATCCAGTCGGGCAATCAATGAGGCATTCAGTTGAATGGATTTTGTATAGGCTGCTACAAATTGAATCAAATCAGTATACAATTGCAGTTCAAGCACCCCAATTTTTTCTTCCGCACCTAAAATCTTCTCTTCATATTCTTTTAATTCCTCCGTAATATATCGCTCCGAATTAACCAGAGTTTGTTTACGATGCCATTCCTCAGGAACCTTATCCTTATGAGTATGGGTTACTTCCAAGAAATAACCGAACCCATTATTATATCCAATTTTTAAAGAGGAAATCCCCGTACGTTCTGCTTCTCGTTTCTGTATCCCTTTTAAATAATCTTTCCCTGAAAATGCCATATTCCGAAGCTGATCCAATTCTTTAGAGATCCCTGATTTTATAACATTTCCTTTATTAACCAACACAGGGGCATCCTCATTTATTTCTTGTTCTATTCGATTGCGGATGCGTTTACAAGGATCCAGTTTTTTGGCTAGCTTTTTAATCGACTTATTGCTGCTTTTTTCACACAATGATTTCACCGCTTCAATGGCATGCAAAGCTCTACTTATTTGAACAACTTCCCGTGGATTAATTCTACCTACAGCCACCTTCGAAATCAATCGTTCCAAATCATTCACCTGCTTAAACTGTTCCGACAATTCTGTTTGAATATCTGGATTCTTAATAAAAAAATCGACAATATCATAACGCTCAATCAGCGGTGATTTATTTTTTAATGGCAAGGCAATCCATCGTTTAAGCATACGAGAACCCATGGGAGTAATCGTCTTATCTAAAACATCAATCAAAGTGGTGGCATTCTCATTTGGAGAATAAAGTAATTCCAGATTCCGAATGGTGAATCTATCCAACCAAACATAATTATCTTCTTCTATACGGGAAATTGAACTTATATGTGATACCTGATGGTGATGCGTTTCTGACAAATAATGCAAGGCTGCCCCAGCAGCAATTATGGCTTTATCCATTTGATCAATTCCATATCCTTTTAAAGATTTGGTTTGAAAATGACGAGTTAAAAGCTCATAAGCAAAGTCAGTGGTAAACACCCAATCGTCGAAGGTATTTATATACATTGTATCGCCAAATTTTGCGCTAAAATAATCACGTCTGTTACGTTGAACTACAACTTCGCTAGGCTTAAAACTTTGAATAAGCTTGTCGATATATTCTTCATTTCCTTGAGCTACAAAAAACTCGCCCGTAGAAATATCCAAAAATGAGATCCCATTTCCTTTCGCATCAAAGTGAATGCTCGCCAAAAAATTATTTTCTTTTTGTTCGAGAACTTTATCATTATAGGAAACCCCTGGGGTGACTAATTCTGTCACACCACGTTTTACAATTTTCTTCGTTAATTTAGGATCTTCCAACTGATCACATATAGCAACTCGATAACCTGCCTTTACTAATTTTGGCAAATAAGTATCTACGGAGTGATGAGGAAATCCAGCCAACTCGATATAAGCTGCTGCACCATTCGCTCTGCGAGTTAATACAATTCCAAGTATGCGAGAAGCTTTGATAGCATCCTCACCAAATGTTTCATAAAAATCGCCTACACGAAACAACAATAAAGCATCAGGGTATTTTGCTTTAATAGCATTATACTGCTTCATCAATGGAGTTTCTGCTATTTCTTTCTTTTTTACCAAATCTTCAATATTTAAAAACAAAGTTAAAATTATTCATGCAAAAATCCATCCAAAAGAATTTGTAATTTTGCATAAGTTTATAACAATGATATGAGAAAATTATTAAATAGTGAGTTAGAACGCCTAAACATTGATGAATTTAAAAATATTGAAAAGACACCCTTAATTGTTATTTTGGATGACATTCGTAGTTTAAATAATATTGGCTCTGTTTTTCGTACTTCCGATGCTTTTTTGGTTCAAGAAATTTTTCTTTGCGGAATCACTGCTCAACCCCCTCATCGAGAAATCCACAAAACAGCCTTGGGCTCAACCGAATCTGTTAAATGGTCCTATTTTGAAAAAATTGAAACTGCCATTGAAAAAGCAAAAATTCTAAACTTTAAAACCTATGCTATTGAGCAAGCCGACGATAGCATTTCATTTGACAAATTTCATGTTCAAGAAGAGGATAAAATTGCAGTAATTTTTGGTAATGAAGTAAAAGGCGTAAATGAATCTATTTTAGCTAAAATTGACGGTTGTCTTGAGATTCCACAATATGGAACAAAACACTCACTTAACATCTCAGTATGTGCAGGAATTGTTATTTATGAGTTATTTCAAAAGCTAAATTCAATTTCTTAAATTACATTTTCAAATACTATGAATATCATTTTGTAATCAAGTTGCAGGATTCACACAATTACCTTCCCCATTCAATCACAATAAAAATAGACCCAATAAATTGGCAAAATGCCATAAAAAAATTTATATTTGTATGTATTCTTGAAATTAAACCAATTTATTTATCATACATCAACGTATATCTATTATGAAAAAAAAATACTTTTCTATTCTAAAAACATTACTAACCCTATTAATTGTTCTCACTCCAGTTTTATTTTTTGGTCAAAATGCTAAAATGTGGCGTCAATACAACAAGGTAAATGTAATTTCAAGTATTCCTACACTTACAGAAAAGGGTGGGATTATTGAAGTATCCTTTGAAGTAGTTGTACCAGAGGGATATATGGCTAAAAATTCTGCCATGCATATTCAGCCTGAGCTTAGATATAAAGATGGGAAACTCGCTTTAAAGCCAATCACCTTAAAAGGAGAAGAAGTAACAGGCGATGGTGTAACGATCAACCATAAAGAAGGTGGTTCATTTACCTATACAGATAAATTTAAGTATGATGCTAAATTCAACAGATCTGAGTTATATGTCGTCTCAACTGTTTATACAGGGAAAGAAGGCACTCTAGCATCCATTGAAGAAATTATGAACAACCCACGTTCATACGAATGCTGTCACAGAGTGGTTGTTAAAGGTATAATTTATACTTCCGAAAGATATCTAAAAAAACTAACTTATGTTAAAGCTGACCATGGATTTGCTCCTAAAGAAATAATGAACGCAAAAAATACTACTTTCTATTTTGCAGTAAACAAATTCAACATCAACTGGAATTTAAAACTCAATACAGATTTTAAAAGCGAAGAAAAATTCCACCAACTTATTAATTTCTCAAAAAAAGGATGGAAAATTAAATCTATCACTATCGATGGTTGGGCATCTCCCGAAGGGATTTCTGTAAATAATAAACTATCAGAAAATAGAGCAAAAACCATTTATGGTGAGGTAATTGAAAATCTTGACAAATTGGTAAAAGAAGGTGACGGTAATTTCAGTTTTTCAGATCCAGTTAAAGACATTGAATACTTTAACAATTTCAGGGGTTCAGACTATGATGGATTTATGAATACTTTAAAAGCTTCAGACTTGAAGGATAAAGATGCTATTTATGAAAATATTGATAATGCTGAAGGTGATGTTGCAAAAGATCGCGCTATTAAAAATGCGATGAGTAAATATGCAGGCGTCCGTACTATTTTAGCTAAGTTGAGAAGAACAGAATT
>JAOZUV010000218.1 GCA_029938505.1 Bacteroidales bacterium
TGGCAAGTTTTTCCGGATTATGCTTGTATTTAAAAACGATAGCAAATACAATAGCAACCACTAATGAATAGGCTGCAAAAGAAAACCATATTCCTTTCCATAAATAATCTCCAGATTCTGATTTAAAAAAGAGATCAATCATCAAACCACTAATGGCACTTCCTGCAATGGCACCAAATCCATTCGTCATCATCATAAATAAACCTTGAGTACTTGCTCTTATGTTTGATTCTGATTCCATTTCAACATAAAGAGAACCCGATATATTGAAAAAATCGAAAGCCATACCATATACGATACAAGACATGATGATCATCCAAAGGCCACTTCCAGGATCGCCCAAACTAAAGAGTCCAAATCGCAATACCCAGGCAAACATACTCATCAACATCACTTTCTTAATACCAAATTTTTTCAAGAAAAATGGGATAGCAAGAATAAATAAGGTTTCTGACATTTGAGAAATCGACATGATGATGGCAGGATATTTTACAGCAAGCAAATCTTTAAACTGAGGAATTTTAGCAAAATCGTGCAAAAAAGTGTCTCCATACATATTTGTTAATTGAAGCGCTGCACCTAAAAGCATTGAAAATACAAAGAATAAAGCCATTCTCCTTTGTTTAAACAAAGTGAAAGCTTTTAATCCTAAGGATTCGACAAAATTTTTCTTTTCAATATTTTTATTGATAGCACATTTAGGCAAAGTAAAAGAATAAAATCCCAGGAGTAGTGAAGCCCCGGAAGCGATGTAAAATTGAGCAGCAGAAGTTTCAATCTTTAATAGACTAACCGTCCACATAGCGACAATAAAACCTATGGTTCCAAATACCCGAATCGGAGGATATGTTTTGACGACATCCAGATTTTCTTTTTTCAAAGAAGAATAGGCAACTGCTATGGTCAATGAAATCGTGGGCATATAAAAAATCATATTGATAAGCATCACCCAAAACATGGCTGTTGGGGATTGAACCATGGGGACAGTAAATAGTATTATTGCTCCCGCAAGATGAAAAGAACCCAATAATTTTTCAGCATTAATCCATCTATCCGCAATAATACCCGCTAAAGCAGGCATAAATAATGAAGCTATTCCCATTGTTGAAAAAATGGCACCAAACTCTGCTCCAGACCATTGTTTGGTTTGAAACCAATATCCTCCTATTGTTATCAACCATGCCCCCCAAATAAAAAATTGAAGAAAGTTCATGATCGTTAACCTAAACTTAATTCCCATAATGATTATTGTTATTGAAGTTTATATTACTAATTTTGAAAAAAATTAAAGCAAATATAAACTAATTTCAATCGATTAGAATGCGATTAGTTGGACATAGTTGCTTATTTTTTGAGATTATAAATTGTTATTCTGATCCTTGTAAATAGAAACCTTATGCAGCAATACTTCGACTTGTTAAACAGAGTTTTAGATGAAGGCTCCAAAAAAGAAGACCGGACGGGAACAGGAACCATCAGTGTTTTTGGACATCAGATGCGTTTTGATTTGTCTGAGGGCTTTCCGATGATGACGACCAAGAAACTGCATCTGCGTTCCATCATTCATGAGTTATTATGGTTTCTAAAAGGGGATACGAATATTAAATATTTAAGGGATAATAGAGTTAATATTTGGAATGACTGGGCCGATAAAAATGGAGACTTAGGGCCTATTTATGGTCATCAATGGAGGAACTGGAATAGTGAAGGTATTGATCAGGTGTCTGAACTTATTGAGCAAATAAAGAGCAATCCGGACAGTCGTCGGCATATTATTGCTGCTTGGAATCCAAGTGTATTGCCTGATACTTCAAAATCATTTGATGAGAATGTGGCCAATGGAAAAGCAGCCTTGCCTCCTTGTCATGCTTGGTTTCAGTTTTATGTGGCCGAGGGGAAATTGAGTTGTCAATTGTATCAACGTTCTGCCGATATCTTTTTGGGCGTACCATTTAATATTGCATCCTATGCATTATTTACCATGATGATTGCACAAGTTTGTGATTTGGAAGCTGGTGAATTTGTGCACACATTTGGTGATGCTCATATTTATACAAATCATATGGATCAGGTAAAATTACAATTAAGCCGTGAATTTTATCCGCTTCCACAAATGAAGATAAATCCAAAGATTAAAAATGTTTTTGATTTTAAGTATGAGGATTTTGAATTGGTGGATTATCAGGCACATCCTACGATTAAAGGCGAAATATCTGTATAATTTGTAAATTAGTGAATTCGTAAATTTGTAAAATGAGTTACCCCAAAATTGAAGAATTAGAAATCTATAATTTAGCAATTGATATTGCCGAGAAAGTTTATAAGATTGCTTCAAAGTGGGAACGTATTAATCTCAATACATTAGGTTATCAAATTATTAGATCAGTTGATTCAATAGCTGCCAATATTTCTGAAGGATATGGACGATATTCGTTTAAAGAGAATAAACAATTTTGCTATTATGCTAGAGGCTCTTTGTTTGAGACAAAGACATGGTTGTTAAAAGCATTAAAAAGAGGAATTCTGAGTGAGAATGAATACCAAATACTAAATTCAGAACTTGAAATACTTCATAAAAAACTTAATTCATATATTGCATATATAATTAAGCAGATAAATTAAAAAGTCCAATTCTCAAAAATTCGATTAAACCAATTTACTAATTTACCAATACACCAACTTACTAAATGAAGAAAATCTCCATCATCGTTGCCATCGCTCAAAACCATGCCATCGGAAAAGATAACGATCTGCTTTGGCATATCTCAAAGGATTTCAAATGGTTTAAGGACAAGACTCGTGGACATCAGGTTATCATGGGTGAAAGAACGCTTGAATCTTTGCCAAATGGCCCGTTGCCAAAACGAAGCAATATTGTTATTACTGATAAAAAAGGAAAAACTTTTGAAGGCTGTACAACGGTTTATTCTATTGAAGAAGCTATTGAACAATGCAGCGAGATTGAGGAAAGCTTTATCATTGGTGGGGGATCGATTTATAAGCAGTTTTTAGAACATGCCAATAAATTTTATTTAACCAGAGTGCATAAAGATTTTGATGCAGATACCTTCTTTGAAGTTGATTTTAGCGACTGGGAACTAACATATCGCGAAGATGTGAATGATGATTCGCAAAATGATTTTGATTATTCCTTCATGATTTATGAAAGAGAAGCTTGATTATGAGTTCTTCTATTTACGAATGGGAAAAGAAGAGGGATAGCGTTAAAAATCAGAATAAAAAACTGATTTTAAAACTCTCCAAACAAAAAGCAAAAGAAATAAATCCACTTGCTAACAAATTGCATGAAGAAGTAATTGAAGAAGTTAATTGCTTGGATTGTGCTAATTGTTGTACAAGCATCCCACCTTTAGTTAATGATACAGATGTTAAAAGGATATCAAAATATCTTGGTATCAAGACGACTCATTTTAATGAAGAATATCTGACTCTTGATGAAGATGGTGATAAGGTTATGAAAACCGTTCCCTGTGTATTTCTTGGAGAAGGAAATAAATGTGATATTTATGAAGTTCGACCAAAAGCATGTCGTGAATATCCGCATATTGAACAATTCGAGTTTATGAAAAACTTAAAATTGCATTTAACCAATGTAAGTTATTGTCCGATAGTTTATCATGTTTTGGAGAGGTTTAAGTCAATTAAAGATTTTTCTTAGGTTTATTGTTTTATGGATAATAATTCAAGTTTCGTATAGTTTTTCTTATCTATTAAAAGCTTATATGATACTATTTTTTACTTTTGCAAAAAACTTAATTTAACGTATTAAAATATATAAGGATGAAAAGTACAGCTTTTACAAGTTTTCATGAAGCTTTGGGTGCTAGAATGGTGCCATTTGCAGGATACAATATGCCTGTAACTTTTGAAGGTATTAATGTTGAGCACGAAACTGTGCGTAAAGGAGTTGGTGTTTTTGATGTATCTCATATGGGTGAGTTTTGGGTGAAAGGCCCAAATGCTTTTGAATTTGTTCAACGTATTTCTACTAATGATGTTGCTAAGCTTGAAGATGGAAAAGTTCAATACACTTGTTTTCCTAACGGAAAAGGCGGAATTGTTGATGACTTTTTGGTTTATCGTATTAATGAGGAAATTTATTTATTAGTTGTAAATGCGGCTAATATTGATAAAGATTGGGCTTGGTGTACTGAGCAAAATATTAATGGAGCAGAACTTTATAATGCTTCTGATGAAATTGCTCAATTAGCTGTTCAAGGACCTTTGGCTTTAAAAGCCATGCAAAAATTAACCGATGCAAATGTGTTTGATATGGAATATTATACTTTTCAAAAATGTGATTTTGCGGATGTTAAAGATATAATTTTTTCGACAACAGGATATACCGGTTCAGGAGGATGCGAAATCTATATTGCTAACGAAGATGCTGCTAAAGTTTATAAAGCAGTTATGGAAGCTGGTGATGAATTTGGTATTAAATCGATTGGATTAGCAGCACGTGATACGCTTCGATTAGAATCAGGTTTTTGTTTGTATGGGAATGATATTAATGATACGACTTCTCCTATTGAAGCGGGTTTAGGCTGGATTACAAAATTTGTTGATGGTAACGATTTTATTGATCGTGATTATATGGCTAAGCTGAAAGAAGAAGGAATTACTAAAAAATTAACTGCTTTTTAAAATGATTGATAAGGGGATTCCTCGTCAACATTATGAAATTTGTGATGCTGAAGGAAATGTGATTGGTGAGG
>JAOZUV010000219.1 GCA_029938505.1 Bacteroidales bacterium
TATGGTACTGTTTTTAAGATTCAATACTCAGACCTTTACTCTAATTTGATAAAATTAAACAAAAAGTCAAACTAACATAAATTAAAAACCAAAATTCACTAACATGATTGATTCAAATGTAGTATTACAAGGGCAGACTCTGGCATACACTTTTTATTGTATTGTCATTATTCTGCTAATGGCATGGTTTGGATTTAAAATTACAACAAAAGCAAAAAACACTAAAGTAAGCCCAGCCTTATTTTACACTTTTGTTGCATTCCTTACCATATTAGGTGTTTCATTACATATCGTAACCTATAACACCATTCCCTGGGTAGAGCTTGACATGAAACGTGGAGAGATTACAGCCGACAAAACATTTAATATTACGGTTGAAAACCACAAATTTAATCTTCCAGAGGAAAAACTGATTATTGAATATGGTGAAATTGCCTTATTTGACGTAACATCAAACGATCTTACTTATGGCTTTGGTGTTTTCCGTGAAGATCACTCCATGGTATTTCAAATGCAGGTTGTTCCCGGACACCGGAACGATATTATGTGGAAATTTGAAGAAACAGGCACTTATACTATTCGATCAACGGAGTATTCAGGGCCAAAGGGCATAGCAATGATTGAAAAAAATGTAATAGTGGTGGTTAAAAACCCCAACAAATAATGAATATCATTTAAATATTAAAATTTAAAAAAATGAGTTATACAGATACATTATTAAACGGGGAAAAAGGTTTATTTAAGCCTAAAACATTAACCCCCATGCAAAAGCTTACTCTACGATTTGTAGTAGTAGGACTTATTTATTACGGTTTTGTTGCAATTGAAGGAATGCTTATGCGGATTTATGAAGTAGAAGCCATCCCTTTTATTAACACAGATCAATTTTTCGCAATACTGACAGCTCACCCATTGGTAGGTATTTTTGGGTCCACTTATTCGATCGTTTTTGGAGCCTTCTTGTTTTTGGTTCCCTACTTAATGAAGAAGCCATTGTGGAGTTTTAAAATGGGCAACTGGACATTTTGGCTGATTACCATTGGAACTTTTACATTTTGGGCAGCTGGATTTGTTACGCATTATGCTCCCTTATACACTTTATACTGGCCACTACCCGCTGACTTTAGTCAATTTAATCCCTTAGGAGGTGCCGTATTTATTTTAGGTATCGCTTTAGTGATGGTAGGTTCTGTTCTCTTTGTAATAAACATTTTTAAAACGATTGTATACACACCCGAAGGTTGGGAAAAACAACCTACCGGTGCTTTAATGGCTTCAGCCATTGGCTATGGCGGTCTCCGTAATTTATTCCGCAAAAACAAAAAGAAAAAAGAACATTTGGTTTCATTACCAGTAGCTGCAATTGCCAGAGGCACAGTTGACGTTGCCCTAAATGCAGGTATTATTTTATTTACCGGAGTATTGATATTGGTTTATATGGTTGGTCATTTAATTGGATTTGACTTAAAAGAAACCGCAGTTGATGCATTGCTTTACAAGAACTGGTTTTGGTGGGGATTGGATTTAATTGCTGACGGGCTCGTACTAATATTTGTTGCAGGTACTTGGTATTTGCTAGCCATGATGATTACTGGCAAAAAATTATTTATGCAAAACATAGCCCGTGCCGCTTTATTGCTTGAGCTCATTGTTTCGTGGACTGTTTGGTCGCATCACTTACTTTCAGATCAATCACAACCTATGATATTGAAAGTTGTTTCCGGTGAATTGGTTACCGCTTTTGAACTTATTACCCAAGGATTAGCATTCTTCATCGTACTGGCAACCCTTTGGAGTGCCCGTCCATTGAAAATGACTAATCAATTGAAATTTTTATTGGGTGGATTATTAGGATTTGCTTTAGCAGTACCGGCAGGAATTATGCAAGCCGATATGGGATTGAACAGAATTCTTCATAATACCCAATGGATTATTGGTCCACACGTGCACGTAGCTATTTTAGTTGGATTAACCATGACTCTTTATTCCGTAATTTATATTCTATTTCCGGTACTTACCAATGGAGCTAAGTTATACAGCCAAAAACTGGCGAATTTTCACTTCTGGGCTCACCTAATTGGTGGTATTGGAATGGGTGCTTTTATGGGCATGGCTGGCTTAAAAGGCATGCTTCGTCGCACCATATATTTTGATGGAGAGTATAACCTATACATGATACTGGCAGCAATCTGTGGTGGATTATTGCTCCTAGCATTCTTAGCATTCTTCTACAACATAGTTATGAGTATAGGAATTAATGGAGTATTAGGAATATTCAAGAAATCTGATCTTGATGAAAAAGAACTTTTGCCTGCTGAAAAATAAAAAGTATCAGTTCGTTAAATTAAGCCATGAAATCCTAAGGATTTCATGGCTTTTTATTTCTATATGCTCAATTTTCTCTACCAATCTTTCAAATAAATAGACGAGCAAAATATTCACATTCACTTCTTTTACTAAATTTACCGTAAAAAAACTAATATACAAATCCATATGAAAACTTTATTTAAAGCACTTGTACTAAGCCTTATATTCAGTAGCAGTCTTTATGCTCAAGGCACTCAGCTACTCAGACAACCAACTGTTTCATCAGAAAGCATCGTTTTTGTTTATGCAAACGATTTGTGGAAAGTAGATAGAAACGGTGGTGAAGCTCTACGTTTAACAACCAACGAAGGTTATGAATCTCTTCCACATTTTTCTCCCGATGAAAAATGGATTGCATTTACTGGTCAATATGGAGGTAACACAGATGTTTATGTGATTCCTGCTGAAGGAGGTTCTCCACAACGATTGACCTGGCACCCAGGTGGTGATTTTGTTCAAGGTTGGACTCCTGAAGGAGAAATTATGTTTCGTTCATCCCGTAAGGGCAAACCAACTTTAACCAGTAAGTTTTTTAAAATTGGATTAAATGGTGGACTGTCCAAAGAGATTGATATTCCGAGAGCAGCCTATGGTGAAATCTCTCCTGACGGAAAACAAATTGCCTATGTACCAATTACTGGTTGGGATCCTGAATGGAGAAATTATAGGGGTGGTCAAGCCATGCCTATCTGGATAGTAGATATGGAAACCAAAGATTTGATTCGCACACCACAACCAGATCAGGAACGTCATTTAGATCCTGTATGGTTTGATAATAAAGTATATTACTTATCAGAACGTGATTATGCCAGCAATATTTGGTCGTTCGATCCTCAAACTAAAGAGGAAGAACAAATAACATTTCACAAGCAATTTGATACTAAAAGTTTAGATGCTTGTAAAGATGCCATTGTTTACGAACAAGGCGGATATCTTCATCTTATAACTAAGGGTTCTAATGAATCAAAACAATTAAATATCGAAGTTAAAGGAGATATGAATTTTGCCAGACCACGTTGGGAAACTGTTCAAGCAAGTAGATTAACTAATCCAAATATCTCTCCTAATGGTAAACGTGCAATTTTCGAACACAGAGGAGAAATATTCACTATACCTAAAGAAGATGGAAGCTGGAGAAATATAACCAATACACCTGGGGTAGCTGATCGTTCACCAATATGGTCTCCCAAAGGAGATAAAATTGCATGGTTCTCAGATAAAAGCGGAAATTATGAATTAATGCTTGCCGATCAATATGGACAAAATGTGAAACAAATTCCATTGCCAAATCCCACCTTTTATTATGTACCCGATTGGTCGCCCGACGGAAAGCATATTGCTTATACAGATACCGATTATAATATCTGGATTGTCAATATAGAAACAGGCATAGCTAAAAAAGCAGATACAGATAGATTTGCTCATCCGAACAGAGCAATGAATCCTGTTTGGTCGCCAGATAGCAAATGGATAGTGTATGCTCGTCAGCTTGAAAATAGTTTTAAAGCAGCCTTTGCCTATAATGTTGAAAGTGGAGAACGTATCCAATTAACCGATGGCATGGCCGATGTAAAAACGCCTGTATGGGACAAAAGCGGGAAATATCTTTATTTCCTTGCTAGTACAAACTATGGCCTACAAACAGGATGGCTAGATATGAGTTCTTATGATCCTAGTGCAACATACAGCTTATATTGTATGATTCTTGCAGAAGTCACACCTTCTCCAACATTGGCTAAAAGTGATGAAGAAGAAGCAAAAAAAGCAAAAAAGGAAGAGCCAAAGAAGTCTAAAGAAAAAAAATCTAAAAAGTCCGAAGAACCAAAAAAAGAAGAAAAATCTAAAGACATCAAAATAGACACAAAAGATATTGCGAAACGGATTATCGCTTTAAATATGCCAGCTCGTAATTATGCGGCTCTTATTGCAGGTGCTGAAAATGCTGTTTTTGTATTTGAGGTTATTCCTAATAGTAGAGCATTAAGCATGCATAAATTTGATCTGAAAAAACTTGAATCAAGTGAATTCTTAACAGGTGTTTCATCAGCTGTAAGTTCATCAAATGGCAAACATTTATTGTATCGTTCAGGTCGTTCATGGAATATAGTTGATACAAAACGAAAACCAAAAAAAGGGGATGGTGCGCTCAAGTTTGACATTAAAATTAAAGTTGACCCTCAAGCTGAATACCACCAAATATTTAAAGAAGGATGGCGTTTTATGCGCGATTTTCTTTATGTAAGAAACACTCACGGAGCACCTTGGAATGACATCTATGAATGGTATTCACCTTGGATAAATCATGTGCGTCATCGTACCGATTTAAATTACGTAGTAGATATTATGAGCGGTGAAATAGCTATTGGCA
>JAOZUV010000220.1 GCA_029938505.1 Bacteroidales bacterium
ATAGTCCTAAAATTTTTAATTAAAATACTCGCAATTATATTTAAAAAAACAAGCGTCCCCTAAACTGAATTGAAGGAGAAGCCTGCGATAGATTTGTATTTTTTTGTAATCTATCTATATGATTAATATAGATAGTAAGTTGTTTTTAATAATATATTATTACTTCCCAAATACCTGGGACAAGTATTTCAAAATTAAACCTACAGAAGTTTCTAGAATTACCAGTCTTACTTGGTGCTGTAAAAGAGAGTGTCCCTTCAAATGGTGTTCTTACATTTTCAAAACCAAATCTTGAATCCTGATCAATATATTCTCCACTATTACCGCTAAGGATTATTTGGTCTAATTTGGCTCTGGTGCTAACGCCATCTCTGGTGAATTTTACCATAACTTCATTTCTACCGCCCCCATCTCCTTTGTACATGTATGATACGCGTTCGATAGATGATTTGTAAATTGTATTATACTTCTTTGGATTTGAAATTTTGCCTATATACACATCATTTTGCCAATATCCTTCGGTAATACTATCCATGTCATTAATAACTGCATACAATTTCCCAAATCCACTTTTTTTGCCTTTTCTGAAGTTTCCTTCAAAATAGCTTTTATCACTCCAGGTATACTTCCCTTTTCCGTTAGGGTATCCTTTTTTAAAATTCCCTTCATAAGTATCTGTGCCTATAGCTATGCCTTGACCATGAGCCAGACCTTTTTTGCATTCGCCTTTATACTCACCTTGTAGGCTTTCAGTTAGCACTTTGCATTTGGATTCTGATTTTTGAGCAATCATAAATACAGGAACCATTAATAATAAGATTATTCCAATTGTTTTTTTCATACTAGTTATATTTTATTAATATTTAATTTTTTATTAAGTAATTAATGTCAAATTTAGCAATATTTAGTTTTAAATCACAAATTGTAAATTTCTGTTTTTTTTATAAAAAATAGTATTCTGGTTTAATAATATATTATAACTTCCCAAATACCTGGAAAAAGTATTTCAAAATCTAATCTACAGAAGTTCATTGCTTGTGAAGAGCTATGTGTTGTTAGTGTAGTAGGTGCTGTAAAAGTTAGCGAAGCTTTAAAAGGTACCGTTATATTTTCAAAGCCAAATCTTGAATCTTGATCAATATAGTCTCCACTATTAGCAGTAAGAATTATTTGATCTAGTTTGGTTCTTGTGCTAACTCCACCTCTGGTAAATTTAACCATGACCTCATTTCTGCCACCCCCATCTCCTTTGTACATATAGGATATACGCTCGATAGATTTTTTTGAAATTGTATTATACTTTTTTGGATTTGAATTTTTGCCTATATACACATCATTATCCCAATATCCTTCAGTAATACTATCCATGCCATCAATAACTGCATAAAATTTCCCGAATCCATTTTGTTTACCCTTTTTAAAATTTCCTTCAAAATAACTGTTATCACTCCAGGTATATTTCCCTTTTCCATTGGGGTATCCCTTCTTGAATTTCCCTTCGTAAACATCTTTTCCTGTTGCTAGACCCTGACCATGGGCTAATCCTTTTTTGCATTCGCCTTTGTACTCACCTTGTAGGCTTTCAGTCAGTACTTTACAATTAGATTTTGATTGTTGAGCAATTATAAATAAAGGAAGCATAAATAATAAAATAACTCCAATTGATTTTTTCATGACAATTTTAATTTGATTAATATTTAGTTCATAGGAAGATATTATGGCTCAAAACAACCAATAATTATACCAAGATCATGAATCAATTATTTTGTGAAGTATTCGGCTTTTAATTACTTACTTAAGCAAAGTTTAATGCAATAAATAAATCAGTCTCTTTACTCGATATAGTAAAGAGACTGATAATTTTTTAATTAAAAAAAAGGTAATAATTAGACTTGAATAGTTTTTTTAAAAGTGAATGATCACATCCCAGCAACCTTCTTTGAGAATCTCAAAATCAAGCTTACAATTCATGCCTCCAGCACCAAATTTTCCGCTAGCAATAAATGTCATTGAAACTTTAAAAGGAATACTAACATTTTCATAACCGTATCTTGAATCTTGATTTACAAAAATTCCATTATTAGCCACCATCATGATTTGTCTGGCACCAGATCTGTTAAATTTAATCATGATATCATTTCGACCTCCTCCATCACCTTTATAAAAATATGTAACACGTTCTACAGATGATTTATAAATAGTATTGTATTGTTTAGGGTTTTCAATTTTGCCTATATACACATCATTTTCCCAATACCCTTCAGTAATACTATCTCCAGTGTTTTCTAATGAAAAATACTTCCCAAAGCCATTTTTTTTACCTTTCCTGAAATGTCCTTCATAATAAGTGTTTTCATCCCAAATGTATTTCCCTTCGCCATGAGGATAGCCTTTTTTGAACCTTCCTTCATAGGAATTTACCCCTTTAGTTGTTCCTTGACCATGAGCTAAGCCTTTTTTACAGCCCCCTTTGTACTCGCCTTGCAGTTCTTTAAGCAATACTCTGCAAGTTTTATTATTCATTTGTGAGTAGGCGATACTAGAGAGCATAAATAAAAAAATAATTGCGACTATTTTTTTCATGTTGATTGTTTAAATTGATATTTTTTATTCACACTTATATATTATAAAATTAGTTTAATAATATTAAATGATTTATAAGTGTAAACTTTTAATAATGTATTACTATTTCCCAAACACCTTCTTTAAATATTTCAAAATCTAAACTAGATAAATTGAATACCCCCCCTGATTTACTAGGAGCCATAAATGTTAGTGAAGCTTTAAATGGTACATTAATGTTCACATAACCGCATCTTAAATCTTGGTTTATATAGGTTCCATTATTACCACTAAGAGATATTTCCTGAATTCTACCTATGCACCAAAGGCCTGTTTCAGCAAATTTAATCATTACCTCGTTTTTACCACTATGATTTCCTTTGTAAACATAATTTACACGTTCTATGGATATTTTCTTTATAGTTTTATAGCCTTGTTTATTTTCTTTTTTGCCAATATATTTATCATTTTCCCAGTAACCTATAGTAATGCTATCTTTTTCATTTATGATTGAAAAGTATTTCCCAAAGCCATTTTTTTTACCTTTTTTGAAACGACCCTTATAATAGGTGTTTTCATCCCAAATGTATTTTCCTTTACCATGAGGATAGCCTTTTTTGAAATTTCCTTCATAGGAATCTGTTCCAATAGCTTTGCCTTGACCATGAGCTAAGCCTTTTTTACAGCCCCCACTGTATTCGCCTTGTAATTCTTTTTGCAATATGAGGCAATTTTCATTATTCTTTTGTGAGTAAACTAGGCTTGGGAGTATGAATAAAAAAATAATTTTGACTATCTTTTTCATGGTTAATTAGTTTAGATTTTAATATGGTTTATTGAACCTACAAATCATATTTGATGCTTTGAATATTTATTTTCTATCTTTTAATGAATCTACTTTCAGTTTCTTTAAAATAGCTGTACTGACCCAGTAAATATCCTCTGTGCCTTTTTTATTAGATGTGAAGAAAAAATATTTTCCATCTGGCGAAATATTCGGACAATATTCTGTAAAAGCAGTATTAATTTCGGGACCCATGTTTATTGCTTGTCTCCAGCTTTTATCTTCATTACGGAAACTAATATATAAATCACCTCCTCCATAATGATCTTCAAATCCGTGAGAAGTTGTGATTATATAGTCTCCATCGGGAGAAATCATAGCATTGTATTCACCTCCTTCTGTATTAATTTCGGGGCCTAGTTTTTTAATGTCTCCTAGTTTTCCATCGATAAGTTTTGCTAGATATAAATCATTACCGAGACCAGTATAAAGGAATTCACCATCTTTAGTCAAACTTGGATAGAAACAACCTTTTAAATTTGTTGTATCCATTAATCTGAAGTTTCCCCATTCATTATTCTCTAATCGATCTGCTAACCATATTTCCCATGTTGAGGGAGTGTCGCCTCCTTGAGGTGGACGTTGAGAAATAAAATACAGATTTTTATTATCGAAGCTTACAAAACATTCGGCATCACTAAATTTTCCAGAAAATTTTCCAGTTTTGGGTATTGACCAAATTTCTTCTGATTTTGTTGTTTTTTTAATTGTCATGGGCATTCGAACTGTGTTAGAAGAAACAGAATAATAAAACTCACTCATATCTGGCGAGAACATAGCGTCTCTTTCATTAAAATCGGGTGTTGAAATTAATCCAGGGGCTAAAAGCTTGGGCGTTAAACCAGGCTCTTCAAAGCTAGGATATGTTGTTTTTAATGAAAATGTTTTTGCGAGAGTAGCTCCCTTAATTTTTAAATAATCTGAGAATTCTTTTTGTTCTTGATTGTTTGCAAAGCTTAATGCATTTTGACCAATAAAGTTTAACATATTTACATCTGCTCCCAATTCAATCAGCTTCTTCATCGCATCAAGATTCTTATGTTTTATAGAAAGGTGAAGGGCACACTCGCCAAAATTATTCAATAGATTTACATCTAAGTCTTTATTAACTAAGATTGCAATTAGTTCAGCATCTCCATTTAAAGCTGCAGGAAGTAATAAGTTTGACCCATCTTCTGTGAATTGATTAAAGTTAAAATCTGACTCAACGAATTTGTCGATAAGCCCTGAAAGCTTTCCTAAAATTGA
>JAOZUV010000221.1 GCA_029938505.1 Bacteroidales bacterium
CATTTTTTTAATCAACCACTGAATGGTATAATAACCTCATTACCGACTTCACCGAGATAAACCCACTTCTTATTTTTAAAACCCTTTTTGGATGTTCTATGAATAACTTAAAAATTATTGACTGAAAAAAGTAATTTTGGTGGAACCAATAGTAACAAGGGCAAAAATACTTGGTTTTTGGAATAATTAGGGGATAATGATGAAACCAAATTCAGTTCTTCATCAGATATTTTATACTTTGTAACTTTTGCAGCTAATTGAAGTGTCTCATTTCCTCTTTTCAATTCTAATAATTGTTGTTGTCCGGGCTGTAAATCACGCAAAAATGAACTTAAATTTTTATGGATATAATCTAGCGATGAAATATTTTTTAAACGCAATAATCCTAAAAGATTCAATGTTTCTGTATTTACAAATCGTATAGACCCTCTGGCATCAAAGGCAAATATTCCAATCCCCACATGCTCAATAACTGCTTTAAAATACTCATCCTGTTCTTCTCGTTTTAATAAAACCTCTTTAAAATGTTTTGATAGTTGATCGAGTTGAGAATTTAATTCATCAAATTCGCCATTCGCTTCATTTTGATTGTAAATCACATTATAACCTTCGGCTTTAACAGTTTCAAAAAACAAAGAAACTTTTCGATTGACTTTATTCAAATAACGGATCAAGAATATAATTTGAAAAATAATAAGGAGAATTAATAGCAGTTGCACATATAAAAAATTGGGTTTGTGCATTAGTTGCAAAAACACAAATCCAGTTATGTATACAAAAATAATGCGTGTAATTACCTGAATATTAAAACTTTTATAAACCATACTTTTTCATTTTATTATAAATGGTTTGGCGAGTAATGCTCAATTCGCGTGATGCTCGAATCATATTTCCCTGATGTTTTTTGATGGCATTTAAAATAGCCTGTTTTTCAATTTCCTCCAGACTGCCTGAGGGAGTTTGTACAACAAGTTTAGATTTCATATCAAGATCATTTTCATCCAAAACATTATTTTGACTTAGGATAACACATTTTTCGATAGTATGTTCTAGCTCCCGAATATTTCCTGGCCAGTCATGTTCTTTTAATGCCTTAATAAATCCTCGACTCATCTGTAATTCATACCGTTTATATTTTTTCTTAAAACGATCCAAAAAGCTTTTTGCCAAAAGTTCAATATCCTCTCTTCTTTCCTTTAAAGATGGCATATTTAAAACAATCGTATTGATTCGGTAAAACAGATCTTCCCGAAACTCATTTTTAGCAATCATTTCATCCAGTGGGCGATTTGTGGCAGTTATTAACCGTATATCCAAGAATTCAGCATGATTTGAACCAAGAGGAGTAATTTTCTTTTCTTGCAAAACATTTAAGAGTTTCATTTGCAAAGCAGGAGATAGATTTCCAATCTCATCCAAAAATAAAGTTCCTCCATTTGCTGCACTCATCCGCCCTGGCTTATCAATTTTTGCATCCGTAAATGCCCCTTTTTTATAACCAAACAATTCACTCTCAAACAAGCTCTCACTCAATGAGCCCAAATCAACCGTTACAAAAGCTTCGTTTGCACGCTCCGATTCTTGATGAATTTTTCGTGCCAATAAACTCTTTCCACTCCCATTTTCGCCAGTTATTAAAACGCTGGCATCCGTTGGGCCAACTTTGGAAATGGTTTCCATAATCTTTTTAAAGGCAAGTGATTCTCCTAACAGAGAATTTTTAGATTGTATAATTTCTTCTTCTAAATAATTTTTTTGAAGTTTTAATTTAGCGGATTCTTTTAATGATTTACTCAGTTTGACAGCTGATTTCAAAGTAGATGTTAATTTATCATTATCCCAAGGTTTCAGAATAAAATCAGTGGCTCCAATTTTCATTGCATTCACCGCAATATGAACATCACCAAATGCAGTAAACATAATGACCTCTATGGTAGGATCAATTTCTTTTATTTTCTTCAACCAAAAGATTCCCTCATTTCCAGTGTTCACACTAGAGCTGAAATTCATATCCAATAAAACGACATCCGGGAATTTTTTTTGTATAATATTGGCAATTTGATTGGGATTACTCAACACTATTAGCTCATCAAATTCATCCTCCAATAATATTTCGAGTGCACTAAGTACATCTTTATTATCGTCAACAATTAATAAGGTTCCTTTATTCTCCATGTAATCGATTTAAACTCAAATGTAAATATTTTTGACTAACATATGTAAAATATTTTTACACTTTCTAATAATAATCTACTACAGATATAATTCCTAAAATCTCATATTCAACCTATTAGATATAGTGGCACAGCATTTGAAAAACAATATTAAAACAAATAATAATTACGTCCTATGATTAAAAATTATTTTAAAACAGCTTTCAGAAACATCTTAAGAAATAAGTTATTTACTTTTCTTAATGTTTTAGGATTATCGCTTGGTTTAGCAACCGCCATTCTTATTTTATTTTGGGTTCAGGATGAACTCAGTTATGATAGGTATAACAAACATGCTGAAGATATTTATAGAGTAACTGGCGATTTCGAAATAAATGGAACCATAGAGAAATCTGCGACAACTACAGCTCCAATGGCTGCAACACTCAAACAGAATTACCCTGAAGTAATAGATGTATGCAGAATGAGACAAGCTGGCTCAAGTATGATAACGATTGGGGATCAGAATTACAGAGTAAAAAGCATTACCTACGCGGATTCATCCATTTTTAGTGTATTCACCCTTCCGGTGATAAGTGGCGATAAAAATAATTTATTAAATAATCCCAATTTTATCGTCATAAATGAGACATCTGCTAAACGTTTTTATGGAGCAGAAGATCCTATTGGGAAATCACTAAAAATTGGTCGTGAAAGCTATATGGTTTCTGGGATATATGCTGATATACCTGACAATTCGCATTTTGATTTTGAAGTTATTCTCTCGATGCCTAGCCTTGAAGAAAGTTTTGAACAAATTTGGTTCAATAATAATTTTCACACATATATTCGTCTGCATCCAAAAGTAGATCCAGTTAAACTAGAAGAACAAATGTCAGAAATGATTGTAAAACATTTAGGGGCAGATATTGAAAAGTATATTGGTAAAACCATGGAGGAATTTATGGGTGACGGCTCAGCGGCATTTCATTTACAAAAGCTAACAGATATTCACCTCAAATCTGATCTCATGGCTGAACTGGATGTAAATAGTGATATCACAAATGTTTATATATTCTCATTCATTGCTTTATTTATCTTGGTAATTGCATGCATTAACTTTATGAATATGTCAACGGCACGATCGGAAGGCAGAAGCAGAGAAGTTGGGATCAGAAAAGTAGCTGGAGCTGTGAAAAGTCAAATTATATTCCAGTATTTACTCGAGTCATTTGTTATTACATTGATATCTTATTTCTTAGCTATGATTTTAGTAGAGATTTATCTACCTTCTTTCAATGATCTATCAGGTAAAAATATTAACATCAACTATTTCGATTCACAAAACTTATTAATACTTTTAGGTATAATAGTTTCTACAAGTTTAATATCTGGGAGTTATCCTGCCTTTTATTTATCATCATTTCAGCCCATCGAAACACTCAAAGGTACACTTAAGTCGGGCAATTCAAGTGGACGATTAAGAAACGTATTGGTTGTTGTACAATTCTTTACAACTATCTTATTAATCAGCAGCAGTATATTTGTTTATAATCAATTAAGCTTTATTCAAAACAAAAAACTAGGTTACGAAAAAGAACAATTAATCTGTTTGCATAATATCAATACCTTAGGAGATAAAGCAAATACCTTAAAGCAAGAATTACTAAATCGTCCTGAAATATTAAGTGGAACTGTGTCTTCCTATTTACCAGTACCATCCAGCTCAAACAATTCTATTGGTTTCCCTGATGGAGATCAAAATAATATGGGTAGTATGTATCAATGGGCTGTAGATGAGGATTATGTTAAAACCTTTCAGATGAATATCAAAGAAGGAAGAGATTTCTCTACTGAGTTTGGCGCTGATTCATTATCTATTTTGGTTAATGAAGCTACTCTTAAGCAATTTGGTTGGGAAACAGGTGAAGGTCATTTTATTAGAAAATACATTGATAATGATGGCACATTAGCAGATTATAAAGTTGTTGGTGTACTAGAAGATTTTCATTACGAATCCTTAAAATCATCAATCTCACCTATGATGATGCAATTAAGCAAACGCGGATATTATTTAAGCTTGCGATTTAACGTAACAAATACTGAAGATATCATTAAGATTCTTGAAGATAAATGGAATGAATTTTCTCCTCATTATCCTTTTGAATATTCTTTCATCAATGAACGCTTTAATGCAGTGTATTTCCAAGAAAGAAGAATGGTTAAGATTATGAGAAATTTTACCATTCTTGCTATCATAATTGCATCACTTGGCTTATTCGGCTTAGCTGCATTTATTGCAGAGAAAAGAACCAAAGAAATAGGAATCAGAAAGGTAAATGGTGCGAGCTTAGTAAATATTTTTATGCTGTTTACCAAAAATATTGTCATACTCATCTCAATAGCTTTTGTTCTTGCAGTGCCATTAACATGGTATATCATGAATGAATGGTTAAATAACTTCACTTATCGAATAGACTTAAATT
>JAOZUV010000222.1 GCA_029938505.1 Bacteroidales bacterium
TGGATAATATGCCAGCCATTACCAAAGAAGTGAAATTGATGATGGATCCAAATGCAGCTTTTGCCACTCCTCCAGAAGGTGAGGAAGAAGAAGTGGAGCGTTTCGGCGTACTGGATGCCAATGATACAACCTGGAAAAATTATGTGGATTCATTAGCTTGTACTGAGTGCGGAAGATGTACAGATGTTTGTCCGGCTAACACCACAGGAAAATTACTTTCACCACGTAAAATCATGATGGATTTACGTGCGCGGATGAAAGAAAAAGGCCCTGGATTAGTAAAAGAAGGAAAAGAGTTTACAGATGGGAAATCACTCATCAGGGATTATATTTCGGAAGAAGAATTATGGGCTTGTACAACTTGTAATGCCTGTGCACAGGAATGCCCGATCAATATCAATCACCCAAGTTTAATCATAGATATGCGCCGTTATTTGGTGATGGAAGAATCAGCTGCTCCAGGCGAATTAAATGCCATGTTTACAAATATTGAAAACAATGGTGCACCTTGGCAATTCTCTCCAGAGGATCGCATGAAATGGGCAGAAGATGTAAATCTGGAAGTTCCTCAAATGGCCGATAAACTGGCCGAAGGTAAAACTCCTGAGTATCTATTTTGGGTAGGTTCTGCTGGTGCTTTTGACGACAGGGCAAAAAAAGTTAGTCGCGAATTTGTTAAAATTCTAAATCACCTGAACATAGATTACACCGTACTTGGTGTGGAAGAAAGCGATAGTGGAGATGTGGCTCGTCGTGCCGGAAATGAAATGCTTTATCAGATGCAAGCCATGATGAATATTGAAATTATGAATGCTTACGAAGTAAAGAAAATCATCACTTGCGACCCTCACGATTACAATACTTTTAAAAACGAATATCCTGAATTTGGTGGCGAATATGAAGTGATTCATCACACTCAATTCTTAGCACAACTAATTAAGGATAAGAAAATAAATATGGACAATACCTTTGACGGACAAAAAATCACCTTCCACGATCCTTGTTATTTAGGCCGTGCCAATGGCGAATACAATGCTCCACGCGAAATATTAAATGCTTTGCCTGCTAAAAACGTTGAGATGGCTCGTTGCAAAAGTTTTGCCCTCTGTTGTGGTGCCGGTGGCGGACAAATGTTCAAAGAAGCCGAAAAAGGCGATAAAGAAGTTTTCCTTGAACGTATCGAAGATACCATTGAAACCAAAGCTGATATCGTGGCAACTGCTTGTCCTTTCTGTATGGTAATGATGACTGATGGGATTAAATACAAGAACAAAGAAGAAACAATGAAAAACTACGATATTGCAGAATTAGTTTCGCAATCGTTGGGATTATAAAACAATAAAGTGCTAACAAAAAAGGGGTGTCACCTGAAGGTGACACCCCTTTTATATATCAAAATTAATTTGTTATTCAGCATTTACAGCTTTAATAGCCTCAACCATTTGAGGAAGAATCTTTTGAGCATCCCCAATAATACCATAGTCCGCAGCCTCAAAAATAGGGGCATCTTTATCGGTATTCACCGCAACAATTACTTTTGAAGAACTAACACCACCTAAGTGCTGAATAGCACCAGAAATACCAAAAGCAAAATATAGATTAGGAGCAATAATTTTACCGGTTTGTCCAACGTGCTCAGCATGTGGGCGCCATTCTTCATCCGATACCGGACGAGAACAAGCAGTAGCAGCACCAAGCAATTCAGCCATTTCTTCAATTGGTCCCCAGTTTTCAGGTCCTTTTAATCCACGACCCGCAGAAACGACAATCTCTGCATCGTTTAATAAGACTTTGCCTGTAACTTTATTGGTGTCTTTAACTTCTGTTTTAAACTCAGCTGCATCCAATGCCGGAGCATAGGCTTCAATTGCTATATCTTTAATATCTTCTACCAATCCGAATGAATTTTGAGATAAAGTAACAATTTTCACGGCTGACTTAACTACAATGTTGGCAAATGCTTTTCCTGTAAAAGCTTTTTTCTTAACTGTAAACGGATCATAACTTGAAGGGACTTCGGAAGCACCAGATACTAATCCTGCTTTCAATTTTACAGATACTCTTGGTGCAATTGCTTTCCCTGTATTATTATTTGCAAAAACAATAACTTGAGCATTCTCCTTTTCAGCGATTTCCGCTACTACTCTTGCATAAGGTGCATTGCTCAGTTTTTCCAACTGTGCATCACTTACATTCATAACTTTTGAGGCACCATATTGTCCTAAAGACTTCAATTCTGCATCGTCTACATTTCCGATAGAAACTGCAGTTACATTTGTGCCTAATTGTTTTGCCATTTCGTTGGCATAGGATACCAATTCGAAACTTAGTTTCTTAAACTTACCATCCCAATTCTCAATATATACTAAAACTGACATTTTATTTCTTTTTAAATTAAACAATTAAAGGACTTTGGCCTCATTTTTTAATAGATCAACTAATTCTTTAACATTTTCAGCATCCACCATTTTACAAGCAGCTTTAGGAGCTGGGAGCTCATAACTAGCATATTCTGTTAGCATTTCAGCATCAACGGCAGCAACTACATTTAAAGGCTTTTTACGGGCCATCATAATTCCTCGCATAGCAGGGATTCTGGGTTCTTTAGTAATTCCTTTTTGAACAATCGCCACAAATGGAGTTTGAACAGCAACCGTTTCAGAACCACCATCAATCTCGCGAGTAACGGTTACAGCTCCACCTTCAATTTCCATTTTTGAAACAGAAGAAACAGAAGCCATATTCAAGAATTCGGCTAACATTCCTCCAACGGCAGAACCATTATAATCACTAGCTTCGATACCTGTCATTACGATATCAAAATCTTTGGCAACTTCAGCTAATTGAGCAGCTACAAAATAGGCGTCTTTAGGATCAGCATCTACTCGAATTGCATCATCAGCACCAATTGCTAAACCTTTACGCATGGTCGGTTCAGCATCAGCTCCACCAACAGTAGCAACAGTTATGCTTGCAATTGCTCCTGCTGAAGCTTCTTTAATTTCCAACGCACGAGTCAAAGCCAGCTCATCCCATGGATTGATAATCCATTGTACTCCTGCTTTATCAAATGCTGTGCCGTCGCCAGTGAATTTCACTTTCGTGGTTGTATCCGGCACATTGCTTAAACAGATTAAAATTTTCATATTTTAGATTTATTAGTTTTTCTAATTTTTAAGTAGCAAAGATAATAATTTAAAGAAATATTTTGGGCGTGCCCCCCGATTCGCTTTTCGCTCATGGGAGTCGGGCTATCCACTGAATTCCCGAGTATAACTCGGGAGATATCGCTCCTATCCCTCACGCAATGTAAATTTGAATAGTCGTCATTCTGAACTTGATTCAGAATCTACATAATTTTCAAAGCTTGAGATGCTGAACCGAAGTGTAACGAAGCTCGGCATCGCCAAATAAATTCAGCATGACGAAAAGGGACATTGAGCGTAGTCGAAATGCCCAACTGCTTACCCTTCGACTTCGCTCAGGGTCCGCTAGTCCTTCAACAACGATCGTGAAATAACAATCTTCTGAATTTCCGAAGTTCCTTCATAAATCTGCGTAAGCTTAGCTTCCCGCATCAATCGCTCCACATGGTATTCTTTCACATAACCATAGCCTCCGTGAATTTGAACAGCCTCAGTAGTTACTTCCATGGCAATATCTGCCGCATATTGTTTAGCCATAGCACCAGCCACACCAAAAGGTAAGTCATTGTCTTTAAGCCAAGCAGCTTTCAAAACAAAATTTCGAGCAGCTTCAACCTTTACAGCCATATCTGATATTTTAAAAGCAATGCCCTGATGATTTGCAATAGGCTTTCCAAAAGTTTTACGCTCCTTGGCATATTGTACAGCACGATTTAAAGCTCCTGCAGCAATCCCAGTTGCTTGAGCTGCTATTCCAATTCGACCGGCTTCCAAGGTTTTCATCGCAAATTTAAAACCAAAACCATCTTCACCAATTCTATTTTCTTTAGGCACTTTCACATCCAGAAACATCACTGAATGTGTGTCTGAACTACGCATTCCCATTTTGTCTTCATGAGGACCTAAACTAATCCCAGAGCTATCTTTTTCTACAATAAAAACATTAATTCCATGATGGGCTTTTTCGGGTTGAGTTTGAGCAATTACCAAATAATAACTTGCAGAATTAGCACTGGTAATCCAATTTTTAGTTCCATTTATTAAATAGTGATCATTTTTTTCAATCGCCGACGTACTTTGACTGGTAGCATCCGAACCCGCCTCTGGTTCTGATAAAAGAAAGGCTCCAATTTTTTCACCACGAGCTAATGGTTTTAAATATTTTTCCTTTTGCTCTTCCGTTCCATATTTCTGCAATCCGTAACAAACCAATGAGTTTTGTACAGACATAATCACACTCACAGAAGCATCAATTTTTGAGAATTCTTCAATAGCCAACACATAGGAAATGGTGTCCATCCCTCCACCATCGTACTCAGGATCAACCATCATCCCCATAAATCCTAAGTCTGCAATGTTTTTAATATGTCTGGTAGGAAATTCAGCTTTAGCATCCCGCTCAATAACATCATGAATTAACTCTCTTTCGGCATAATCACGAGCAGCCTGCTGAATCATTATCTGTTCTTCGGTTAAATTAAAATCCAT
>JAOZUV010000223.1 GCA_029938505.1 Bacteroidales bacterium
ATTAATACGGGCAACTCTTACTTCAGAGATAGGGCCGTTGAAAGGAATATCAGATACAGTAATTGCAGCTGATGCAGCTAAAGCAGCTAAAGCATCTGGGGCTGTATCTAAATTACCCGAGATAAGAGCTATTTGTACTTGCGTTTCTGCATGAAAATCGCTTGGGAATAATGGGCGCAATGCTCTATCAACCAAACGACAGATTAATACTTCGTAATCGGATGGACGTGCTTCACGTTTAAAAAATCCGCCAGGAAATTTACCTGTTGCGGCATATTTTTCTTTGTAATCTACTGAAAGAGGTAGAAAATCTACATCTTCTCTTGCTTCTTTGTTTGCTACTACTGTAGCTAATAGCATAGTGTCGCCCATGCGAACCACTACAGAACCATCTGCTTGTTTGGCTAATTTGCCGGTTTCGATGGTAACGGATCTTCCGTCATCCAATTGAAAGGTTTTTGAAATACCTAGTTTTGACATATTATTTGTGTTATAATTTTAATCTTGAGAGAGAAGAAAAAAAAAGGCAATTTTTGTAATTGCCTTTGAGAAGTGATCAGAATGTGTCTTCTTATTTTCTTAGACCTAAGGTCTTGATAATTGCGCGGTATCTTTCGATATCATTTGCTTTAAGATAATCAAGGAGTTTTCTCCTTCTACCTACCATACGTACAAGTGATCTTTCGGTAACACGATCTTTCTTGTTAGCTTTCAGGTGGTTGGTAAGATGTTTAATCCTGAATGTGAATAGGGCTACTTGTCCTTCAACAGTACCACTGTCGAATTCTGATTTCCCATATTCCTTAAAAATATTCTTCTTAATCTCAGATGTTAAATACATATTAATTTATTTACGTTTTATTTTCGGGCTGCAAAATTATGATTAATTTTTTATATAACAAAGTATTTGCTGTAAATTCTTAATCAGAAATTTCACTTTGCAAAAATAACTAAAAATCAGACGGAAAACGTATTTTTTTTCTTTTTTAGAATGACCATTTTAATCGTCCAAAAAACATGCTTCCATAATCCCCGAATTCGCTAGCTGTTGAACCAAGAAACAATTGACTAGTAAAATTAAAACTTATATTTTCTGTTAAAGAAAAATCAATTGTTGGACCGATATAACCCGATTTATCACCTGGATTGAAAATACCAGATATATCAGCATTAATCAGCGGTGTGATAGGGAAGGAGACTTGACCAAATATTGAATATTTCGCCAGTGTGAAATTCTTAGCCGACATTTCTCTGTCTAGTAAGAGTATGTCTTCAGCACCAGCTTTGCCATTGGTGCCATCGCTATTAAAAAGAACAGCGATTTGTAGCAATAAGTTATTTTTAAAGGTATAATTTGCGGTTATTGAAGCAACCAATATTTCTTTATCTTCCGAATAGCTATGAATGTTTTTAAAATAAGTGGCTTCTCCCATAAAACCTGCCCCTTCAATTTGCCCTGACCATCCTAGTCCAAATACATAGTCTTCTTCATTTAAAACACCACCCATCAATTGAAAATCATATTCCCATTTATTAAATTTAAGCATGGCTGCATAGGTGATATCATTGTTTTGATTAATCTTATATACAATCTCAAGAGAAGAAGTCATTCCTGTATAATATTGAACTCGAACAGCATCACTTCCGGGTCTTTCAGCATAATCAAAATCAAAATAATTGAAAGCATTGAAAATATCGTTGGGATTCCAAACTAGATTAACACCCCAATTTATACGTTGCCTCCCAACGGTTATTACAAAATTTCCAGCTGTAAATTCTATGTTTGCACGATCAAGGTTTGTGTACATAAAAAAGGATTTCTCTTGAAAAATCATTCCTGTTAAATCCAGCCATCCTTTATCAATAGTTGCTATGTTTTGTATCAGGGGGTAATAGTCAGTTACCATTTGTCCGGAATTGAAGATATTTCGCATCCCGATATGTGTACGGATATTGTCGTTTGGGTACCAACGAAAATCTAAACGATTTGTGATTGTGTTCATGCTTTGCCAAGTGCTGATATTATTGGCTTTCCAAATCATTTCCATAGATTGCAAGTAACCGTTAATGCTATAATTTTTCATTTTTTCTTGTGCTGATATTGAAAAAGCAGCTAACAATAAAATGATGATTAAAATTCTTTGTTTCATCTTAATCCTTTTTTATATCACTGGTAATTATACCATCGTCAATTGTTATGATTCTTCTGGCTTTATCCATGACTCGTTGATCGTGGGTTGAAAAGATAAAGGTTGTATTTAATTCTTTATTCATCTTTAACATCAGATCAAGCAATTCGTTGGTTGATTTTGAATCGAGATTGGCAGTAGGTTCATCAGCCAATATGAATTTTGGTTTAGATGCCAATGCTCTTGCCACTGAAACCCTTTGTTGTTGTCCGCCTGATAAATCACCTGGACGTATATCGAGTTTATCACCGATGCCAACGGTTTTGAGTAAGTCTCTGGCAATTTTATTCCGTTCATTTTTGCCCTTTCCTTGTAATTGCATGATGAATGCAACGTTTTCAATGGCTGTTAGAACGGGAATTAAATTATAAGCTTGAAAAACAAAACCAATATTATTTAATCTGTAATCAATGAGTTGGTGGGCTGATAAACTTGAGATGTCAACCCCATCAATATTAATTTCACCCTTGGTAGGAGTATCAAGTCCTCCAACCATATTTAAAAAGGTAGTTTTACCAGAACCAGAAGGACCAACAATAGCTGTAAATTCGCCTTGGTTTATACTTAGATCTATTCCGTTTACTGCTTTTACAGGAATTTTTGATTCATCATATACTTTATGAAGATTTGATATTTTTATGACTCCCATGATTTTATTTTTAAATGTTTTTAATTTCAATTGTTAATTAGATTTCGCGAATGGCTGTTGCCGGATTTAATTTCAAGGCTTTTCGAGCAGGATAAATACTGGCTAAAATGGCTGTGACAATCACCAAGATACTGGTTCCTATATAAAATTTGATTTCAGTTTTCGGATAGACCATGGAGCTAAATCCTAGCGAATTGTAACCCTCTTTAAAAGCATCCAAACTAAATCCATAATGACCATAATAAGAAATCATCAGGCTACTTATAACTAATCCAAGCAAAGCACCAATGATTGAAAGAAAAACTGTTTCGAGCATAATCATTTTAAAAATACGTTTGCTGTTCATTCCGATTGCTTTTAACATCCCCAATTCTTTTACTCTTTCCATAACGACCATCAGCATGGTGTTTAAGATTCCGAAGGCTAGAGCAATCAAAATGATTAGCATGAAGATATATGAAAAGTAATTCATCATTTTAATCATGGCATTTAATGATGGAACAATCTCAGACCATGATCGGATGACTAATGTTTTATTATTAATTTCGGATGAATAAGTGTTTTTTAGATGATCGCTAATAGCTTTGCTTTGTTCGTTATCACTCAATGCAATGGCAATCTCATTAGCCTCATTCTCATTCATGCCGAGCATAGTAGCAAGTTCACTTTTTCTGACAAATACATTGACCTCATCAAACATATTATTTTCTGTATGGTAAATTCCCACTACGCGAAATGCACCATAAGTAATAATCCCATCTGTATTTGCTGAGGTGATTACTATTTTTGATCTCAATCGAGTATTTAATTTCTTCGCTAGTCTTTGGCCAATTACAATGGGTATTCTGTCTTTTGCGTCTATGTAATTACCTTCCACTAATTGTTTTGATAGTGAAGTGACTTTTTGTTCATTTTCAGGATCGATGCCATTCAGCATAATTCCTGTTCCTGTTTCGGCTGTGCTGGCCATGGCCATCGCTTTTATTCGACTGCTAACAGCTTTAACACCTTTGATTGATTTAATATCCGAAACTATAGTTTCCTGATTATTTATAGTAAATTTTACTTCCTCGTTGAGTAAGTATTCTGGGTTGTGGATTTGTATATTTGAAATTTCATTACTAATGGCTGAGTCTATTCTCTGTTGCATTAATCCTAAGGAAAAGGCATAAAAAACGATACCGCCAAAGAGACCAATGGTAACTGCAAATACTATTGTCAGGCTTCTGAGTTTGTTTCTCCAAACATTTCTCCAGGCTATTGACCAAATCATTTTCTTGTGTTTTATGTTTAATTATGAGCGCATGGCTTTTAAAATTTTGAATCGTATTACAAATACAATTGGGTAAAGAGCTGCTAAAGTTGCTAGTATTAAAATCGTTATACCCTGATTTGTAAAAATGAAAGTTTCGAGCGAAAATGGCATGATGGGTTCGATGTTGAATTCGAGCATCATATCTGCCGTTTCACCTGTTAGGGGGATTGGGTTATGATAAAAATATTTGAGGAATGGAAAGCAAGCAATAATTCCAGAAACTACTCCCATGAGCCCAATCATTATAGTTTCAATACAAACTACGATGGCTAATTTCCAGCGGTGCATTCCTACCGCAACCATGATCGCAAATTCTTTTCGTCTTTCCATAGTCATCATAAGGACTGTTCCGAAGATCCCAAAGGCTACAATTAGGTAGAGAATTGCCAGCATAATTATACCTCCGATATTGTCCCCTTCAATTTGTTGAACAATTTCGGGAAGCATTTCTGACCA
>JAOZUV010000012.1 GCA_029938505.1 Bacteroidales bacterium
ATAATACGTTGCTTTAAATTGGATGATAAAAGCTGAAATATTGGTTTTCCATTATGATGCATAGAAAAATCGATATTAGGATTTACCATCGATATGCGCGTAAATTCCTCAATAATATGTCGAGTTTCAACTTGATCGGTCTTAAGGAAATTGCGTCGGGCAGGAACATTAAAAAATAAATTTTTAACCGATATAGATGTTCCATCGGCTGTTTGAACAACTTCCTGTTCTTTAAACTCAGATCCCTCAATAATAATTTGAGTTCCTAATTCATCTTCAACTTTCTTCGTTTTAACTTCTACTTGAGAAATGGCTGCAATAGAAGCTAATGCTTCACCACGGAAACCTAAAGTGCGGATGGCAAATAAATCATCGGCATTTTGAATTTTTGAAGTAGCGTGTTTTTCAAAAGCCATGCGAGAATCGATGACAGACATTCCACAACCATTGTCAATTAGTTGAATCAAGGTTTTTCCGGCATCCTTGATGATGAGTTTTATATTAGTAGCTCCCGAATCCACAGCATTCTCCAACAATTCTTTAACTGCTGAAGCAGGTCGTTGAATGACCTCTCCTGCAGCAATCTGGTTGGCAACCGAATCGGGTAAAAGTTTTATTATATCTGGCATTAAAAAGCAGAGATTAGCGAAACAAATTTTTGAATAAAGTCAGTAAAGAAAAGATAATAGACAACTATGGCAATAAAAGCCACATAAATAATCGTTCTACGGCGCGTACGTTCTTTTTCCACTTTATTATCACTCCGCCAACGACTTGTTAATTCGCCCTTAAACAAAGCTCGTTTTGTACCTTCATCATCCCCAAAACCAAGCTCCTTTTTTCGTTGCTCACGTTTGTCCTTTTCTACATCATAATATCTTGGCTTATAATCAAATTGACGTGCTTTTGGTCGATTAAAAAAAACAATTTTCATGTTTCTAATTTTATGTTATTTGAAATAATCTTGAAAATTAACGAATTGTTCACCGCTTATCAAATGATTTACTTCTTTTCATACAAAATTATTCTTTTTTTTTTGAACTAAGCACCTAAATGTCTTGCTATATTTTATAAATTTGAACAAAATCAAACTATCAAATAAAATGACCAAAGGAACAAAAGACATCAATAATCTAATTTTTGATAAAACGTTAATTTTTCCCTAAGTTTGTTCTGCATAAATTCTAACCCATGAAAAAAATCAGAATACTACTAGTAATAATCGGCATTTATGCCTTAGTAACATCATGTAATCAAATGAAAGAACGTGTTGACTTAGTTGTTTATAATGCCACTATTTATACCGTAAATAATCAATTTGAGACGGTAAAAGCCATTGCTATTAAAGACGGGAAATTCGTTGACTTAGGGAGCAACGAATATATTCTTGAAAAATACACTGCGGACAAAACCTATAATGGAATAGGTAAATTTATTTATCCAGGTTTTATTGATGGACACTGTCATTATTACGCTTATGGTATTGGACTGCAAAAAAATGCTGACCTCAGAGGAACCAAATCACAAGAAGAAATTATTGAGCGATTAAAGGCATTTCATAAGGATCATCCATTTGAATGGGTAACTGGTCGTAGCTGGGATCAAAATGATTGGGAAGTGCAAGAGTTTCCTACAAAAAAAATTATTGATGAAGCATTCCCTGATAATCCAGTAGTTCTACGTCGGGTTGATGGCCATGCTGCCTGGTTAAATTCTGAAGCTCTCCGTCGAGCTGGAATTACTACTGAAACCAAAATTGAAGGTGGTGATATTATTTTAAAAGATGGAGAACTCACAGGCATTTTAATCGATAATGCTATTAGCTTGGTGAATGTCATCATACCTCCGCCAGATAAAAGCATGAATACACAGGCTTTGTTTGATGCTCAAAAAAAATGTTTTGAGGTAGGTTTAACGTCTGTAGTTGATTGCGGATTGAGTTTTGGTCTTATAAATCTTATCGATAATTTAAACAAAGAGGGTAGCCTAAAAATGCGCATTAATGCGATGTTAAGCCCAACTGAAGCAAATTTCGACGGCTTTGTAAAAAAAGGAATTTATGTAACGGATTATTTAAGTGTTCGCTCAATAAAAGTATATGCTGATGGAGCTTTAGGATCAAGAGGAGCATTGATGTTAGAAGATTATTCAGATGATCCGGGCAATAAAGGTTTACAGATAGCGGAAAAAGATTATTACCGACAAATTTGTCAACTAGCTTACGAAAACAATTATCAGATGAGTATCCATGCCATTGGCGATGCAGCTAATCGTTTGAGTTTAGAAATTTTTGGTGAAACTTTGAAAGAGAAGAACGACAAACGCTGGCGAATTGAACATTCACAAATTATTCATCCCGACGATTTTGATTTATTTAAAAATTATTCAATTATACCATCTGTTCAGCCAACACATTGCACTAGCGATATGTATTGGGCCGGAGATAGAGTAGGAGCAGAGCGCATAAAAGGGGCCTATGCTTACAAACAACTATTGGCTACCAATAACTGGCTTATTTCAGGGACTGATTTTCCTGTAGAAAAGATTGATCCTTTATTGACCTTTTATGCTTCAGTAGCGCGTAAAGATGCAGAAGGCTGGCCTAAAGGTGGATTTCAAATGGAAAATGCTTTAAGTCGTGAAGAAACTTTGAAATCGATGACTATATGGGCAGCAAAAGGTAGCTTTGAAGAAAATGTAAAAGGCAGTATTGAGATCGGTAAATTTGCCGATTTTGTGATTTTGGAGAAAGACTTAATGACTCAATCCGAAGATGAAATATTAAAGAATTTTGTAGTGGCTACTTTTTCAAATGGTGAGGAAGTTTATAATGTAAAAAACAGTAAGACTTTATAGCATGAAAATAATTAAAAATCCAAACATACCAAAAGGTAATGGTCATTATTCAACAGTTATTGAGCATAACGGAATACTATATTTATCTGGTCAACTTCCTTATGAAACGGGTACTAAAAACATGCCTGAAGGAATTGAATTGCAAACAAAAACGGTACTGAAGAATATCGAATTTATCTTAAAAGAAGCGGGCAGTAATAAAAATCAAATCATTCAGATGCGACTTTATATTCCTAATGTTTCGCTTTGGGAAAAGGTAAATGAAGTTTATGCAAAATTTTTCACTGAACATAAGCCCGTTCGTACGGTAGTTCCTACACGTGAACTACATTTTGGAGCTTTGATTGAGATAGAATGTGTAGCTTTCGTAAACTAAATATTATATCAATCATAAGAAATTTATTTATCTATCAGAATTAAAACTTGTCTGATCTTGATTTATGTTGCGTTTGTCGATATTAAATTATTTAGATCTTGTACACATTGAATATGTTTTATATTTGTTTTGCACCCTATCGATTATATCACTTTATATACAAGAATATTTATAATAACCTATAGAGAAAAAACATGTCAAAATTTAAACGCCGGGATTTTTTAAAATCAGGAAGCTTATTAACTGGAAGTTTAATACTTGGTAATGCTATATCAGCATTTTCAAATGAAAATCAAACATCATTAACAGATAAAAATTTAGCAATATTTGATGTTTTTAAAAATCGTCGTTCTGTACGCAAGTACAAATCAACACCTATCCCTGATGAACATATTAAAATGATAATAGATGCAGCCCGTATGGCTCCGACTTCAGGTAATCAACAGCCATGGAAATTTGTAGTTACGACAGATCCTGCAACAATCAAGAAACTAAAAGATACTTGTATTGAAAATTCAGTTGCTCGATTTAAAAGCCGCGGCAATCCATCAGAGAGTGACATAAGTGAAATAAAAGCACGTTCTACTAAATATTACGAACAATGTTTTTCCGCACCTCTATATATTACAATTTTAACAGATAATAACTCGAAATACCCAAGTTATAACCACTGGGATGGACCTTTAGCAACAGCTAATTTAATGATTGCAGCCAGAGCATTAGGATATGGCACAGTTCATTATGTTGATTCAGTTAACTCAGAAATTAACAAAAAAGTATTGAATATACCTGACAACTATGAGCGAGTTTGTTTTACTCCAATTGGAGTTCCTGATGAATGGCCAGAAACACCAATGAAAAAGGATCTTGAAACGTTCATAATTAATAATTCGTTTTAACATATAATTGGGTATATGTATTTGGAATCAGAAAAATAATGATTCTTAAGATTTCTAAATAATTGTATTTCAGCCATTTTATTTGTATTTTTTACTATTGGGTAATATATTTATACAATATTAACCTAATTCAGAAATTATGAAAACCTTAAAAATTAGCATTCTATTGGTGTGTCTGTTTCAAGGCGCTCTTCTATTCTCTCAAAGCTCAACTTCAGAAGTAACTAATGACAAAGCCACTGTATTTATTGTTAGAACATCAGCCATTGGAGCAATAATTAACTATAAATATTTTATTGATGATACTTATCTTGGTAAATGCAATTATGGAAAATATCTAAAACTTGAACTTGATCCGGGAGAGTATTTAATATGGGTAAAGGCAGAAAACAGATCATTTGTAGTAGCAAAAGTAGAAGCTGGTAAAACTTACTATGTGAATGCTGTAGCCAAAATGGGAATGATAAAATCTGCAGTAAAATTTGTAGCCTTCAATAATGAAAGCACAAAAGAATTAATAAAATTAAAGAAATCATTTTTGAAAAGCAAAGTATACAAATTTGATGGTGTTTATAAAAATGAAGAAGAAAAACAAAAAATAGCTAAACTGATTAGATCAAGCCTTCAGGATTACGAAAGTAAATTAAAATATAAAAAAAATTATGACGTTTTAGATCAAGCAGTTACTTTAGATCATATAAATATCCTTGATAAGAAGAAAAACAGAAAAGAGAAAAAAAGGAAAAAGAAAGATCGATAAATATTTAAATCTAGGGATAGCATTATTTGGACACCCAATAAAAAGCTTGATTGTTTCACACCAAATAAAAAAGGCTGTCACTTAATTTTGACAGCCTTTAAATTTTACCAGTCTATGTTTTTCCTTCTGAAAGGCATCGTCATACAACGAGCACCACCACCACCACGGGCAAGTTCAGACCCTTCGATAGTTACTACATACTTTTGATAATCGTCTAAATTTATTTTCCCTTTTAAAACGTGGGATGCTTTGATGACTTCATAACCGTTTTTATTCATTTCCTCAATGGTATAAACATTACGATTATAACCAATAACTTTACCAGGACCTATGGCAAAAAAGTTAGCTCCACTATGCCATTGCTCGCGTTCTTGTGTCCAAAGATCGGCACGACCACCACAATAAACAGCCTTCATTGGCATACCAATTTTAGTTAGAACCTCTAGTATATTTTTTTCTTCTTCAATTTTTACTTTGCCATTATCAGTTGTAATATGAATGGTTTTATAACGATTGGGTTGCATAATTACAGGCTCGTAAACCATACATTCGTCCTGACTTAAAAAAGTAAAAACCATATCTAAATGAATGAACGACTCCCGATCGGTAGGCAATTCCTGAACAATGATATGCTGTTTTTGTTTTTTGTGTTTTAGTTTCTCGATAACCACATCAATACCATGAGCAGTGGTACGATTGCTAATGCCGATGACTAGTAAATCTTCACGACCAATCAAAACATCACCTCCCTCAATACTTATCTTATCGCAAGAAACGCCTTTGGTCTGTGCTGTGAAGGTAGAAGTATTAAAATCTTCATAATTTGTAAAAATGGCGTCCATAATTTGCGATTCCCGCTCACGAACTTTACTGGCCATTTTACCCAATAATACTTTATCATACATAGCTACAGAAGCATCACGGGTAAAAAAGAAATTGTGTAAGGGACGAATTGCAAAACGTTGATGACTCAAAAAACGACTTAAACTATCACGCTCCAAAACTACACCTTCAATTAGTTGACGAGCAAGCTCTTCGGCATCCTGCTCAAATAAATACTCACCAACATAATCATGAGAACAATTTTTGCATACCTGTTTTAGTAGTTTTGTTCTAACTTCCGGTTTTTCTAAAACGGAGGCTAATAAGTCCTTTACTTCAAAAACAGGAGCCACTTTCTCTAAGATTCCTCTTAACTGTGCATATTCAGTTTGAGCTACCGAAAGATTTAAAATATCGCTATAAAGCGCTCTCTCAGCATTTTCTGGAGTCATATTTTCAACTTCACTTCCCAATGTGTGAACAATCACACCTTCCAATTCGCCAATTTCCGAATTCAGATTTACACTTAAATTATTGCTTGATTTCATAATTATAGTAAAAATTTGATTTTGCAAAATTACGGCAAATCTAATCACCAATGAAAAAAACCTAAATAATTAATGCTAAATTTTAGAAACATTCGAATATTTTTCTAATTTTGCACACGCAAAACCGTTAAGGTTTACCACGCACTGGACCCGTAGCATAATTGGATAGTGCACCTGATTACGGATCAGGAGGTTACAGGTTCGAGTCCTGTCGGGTTCACAAAAAAAGCAAGTCAATATTTGGCTTGCTTTTTTTATTGGTGAGTATTCAAATTAAAGGAGCAATTGCTATCCGCCTAACTCAGCCATTCGTTTACCAATGTGTTGCATCACTTCATCGGATTCTTTTTCAGGACTAAAATCAATGAACTTGAGATCTTCTTCAATGATAGCTGTATGCCCAGCAGGCCAGTAAAATACATCGCCAGCTTTTACAAGTTCTTCAAACTTATCATCATATATTAACCTTACTGCACCTTCAAGAACATATCCCCAATGCGGACAATAACAACTGTTATTCTTTAATCCGTGAAGCAAAGGGGAGAAGTCTGTTCCTTTTGGAAATTCATTATAAGCAATGGTCATACCGCCACAACCAGTGAAGTTGCGTACAATTGTTTCATCGGCTTGCATTAAAACTGGAATCTCATCTTTCTTGATTTTCATGGTAGTAATTTTTAGTTAATTAGATTTGAATCGTTTTGATATCCTCAGAAGATTTAACAAATCGACAAGAATATCATGATACTAAGGCTCTAAGGTAATAAAAACATATTGGTATTCAAGTATTGGAATAACTTATTTAAAAAAAACCTGTGGTCTTTCTTTACCAATTATTTTTCAACGTAAATTTTTAATCTCCATATTTTTTATATATTCGCCAATGATAGATATGTATTCCTTTATACATACGCTATATAGGATTTTATTCAAAAAAGAATAAATAGAAATATAAATAATTTAATTTATCATATCCAATGAAAAAAAAATACATTTATTTACAAATATTAATTTTCATCATACCAATAAATCTATATTCTCAAGGTCCAAATAAATCTTATTATTACAATCCACAAACAAAACTCCCCTGGGCTTCTGCTAAAATTTATTTTGAAGGAGGTTCAGAACAAAAAATATTTTTTACTTCAGTTATCAATAAAAATACCAGGGCCCCTTTTGGAACTAATGGGTATCTAAAAGATGTGAATTTAGAAAGTAAAATAGTATTCATTGTTGATGGGATAAGCGTTTCAGCAGAACATGATTGCTACAACAGTGTTGATGTTGAAAACAAATTTGTGATGTTTTACTGTAATTTCCCAGATACTGTAAACAAATATATTTCAGAAGTAAAGCTCAACGATCGAATCGAAAAAGCCATAGAAAGAAAAGCTCTCGGGATTATAATAATTTCTTATCATGAAAAATCCCCATTTTATAAAATTGGATCTATCAAAAGCGACATCCCTATAATTGTAACTAATAGCCAGACCGCATCATATATTCTAGCAAGTTCAGGAAGATATAGTGAACAGACTTATAAGAATTGGATGAATGGTAAGATTCCAAAATCGCGTGAATTAATAAGTAATTTGCGGCTAAATATATTGGGGAAATATGATCAATTTGATGGTAAGAATTTCAAAATCATATATCACTCTGACTATTTAAATAATAAAGAAATGAAAGAGATTTTCGATTTAAATGAAAAATCTATGAATTTTTTGCTAGAATTATTTAAAGAGGTTAATTTTAAATGGAAGAAAACAAGAATATGCTATTTTAATAATTATGATTCAAAGCTCTTTTATACTTGCCATTGGGGATCTGGCTTGAGCGATAAAACAGGAAACTATAATGTGTATAACAGAAAAAATAATTATGATTTATTAGTACATGAAAACACCCATTCGTTAATTCGAAATAATATAGGAGGGCAAAAATCATTTTTCAATGAGGGAATTGCTATGTATGCCCAAGCAAAAGCAACAAATAAAGATATGAATCATTTAAAAACTATTGAGTTTTTAAAGAACGGAAGACTATACTCCCTAACCCATTTAATTTCAATTATCAATATTGGATCAAACCCAGAAGAAACAGAAGTTGCCTATCCCGCATCAGGTTCTTTTGTAGATTTTTTAATCGATAAATATGGATTGGTCTTGTTCACAAAATTTTGGCAGAAGTCTTTAAATGAAGTATATGGAAAAAACATACATGAACTAGAAAAAGAATGGCTATACTGGTTGAAAAAAATATATAATATAGATAAAAAAAGTATTGAAGAACAATTTAAGAAGCTTGTATCGATAGAATAATAATGTTACAATCATGATGAATATATAATCCTAAAATAATTAATAGTTGAATTATAAAAAAAATGATTAAGTCCTTTTTTGGTAAAATAAATAACGATTTAAAAGAGAGTAAAATTAATTGGAAACTAGCTTTATGGTTCATTCCCATCGCATTTTTCACTTATCTGTTTCATGAATTTGGGCATTGGAGTATAGGAGAACTTTTAGGTAATGATATGTACTTAAGCCTTAATAGTAGTAACGCCAGAAGCGGAGTTTACATCAGTGAGAGTCATAATTTATACATTAGTATGGGTGGGCCAATTTTCACCATCTTGCAGGCCATGCTATTTTTAGTTATCACACAGAAAACAAAATCTATTTATGCCTTTTCGTTGGTGTTTTTTGCTGCATTTATTCGCTTTTTCTCTATTATCTTTGGAGGCTTTAGCATGCAAGATGAAGCAAGAATTGCATCGCAACTGGATGTCAATAATTATTTGATTGCCGTGATCGTATTGCTGATATTATTCATTATAGTTTGGAGAGCTAGTCGAATTATAAAATTAAATATGAAAGCGATTGGGTATTTTATTACTCTCAGCACTCTAGCAATTTTATTGGTAATTGGAATAAATAATATAATTCTATAATCTAAATTATTAAAGAATAATCTCTGAAAAACATAAATTATCTAAACATATATTAAAAATTTATCCTATGAAAAAATATGCATTTTTTATTTTAGCCCTAATTAACTTAATAGTTTTTAATGCGTGTAACACAGCAACAAATAAAGCAACCGAATCACTATTGACAAATACCTTAGATTCGCTAATTCAACCTTATATTGATAATAATCAAACTGCTGGTTTAGTTCTTGGAGTTGCCAAAAATGATTCACTTATTTTACTTAAATCGTACGGCTACGCTGACCTAGATTTTAAAACCCCAATGCCTAAGGATGCCTCTTTTGAAATAGGCTCGGTAACCAAACAATTTACCGCTGTAGCCATCATGCAATTAGTAGATGAAGGAAAACTAAGCTTGAAAGATGATTTGCGTATGTATATTGATTTTGATACAAAAGGGCGCAATATAACCATCAAACAATTATTAAATCATACTTCTGGAATTAAAGCTTATACTGAAATGCCAATATTCGGAGAATTGTCAATACGTGACCTTCCCCGCGACACTTTGCTTAGATTGGTTGAAAAAGAGAATTTTACCTTTGAGCCTGGCACAGCCATGATTTACAATAATACTGCTTTTTTTATGCTAGGACTCATCATTGAAAAGGCAAGTAATCAAAGTTATGAAGATTATATAGCAGAACACGTTTTTAAGAAAGCTAAAATGAATCATTCATACTATTGTGATGAATATAAAATTGTTCAAAACAAGGCTTATGGCTACGACATGAATATGGAAGGTAAATTACAAAAAGCTTCTTTTATTGACCAAAAGTGGCCTTATGCAGCAGGATCCTTGGGATCGAATATTGAGGATATGCTAAAATGGAATTACTTTTTACATGAAACCGAAGAACTTTTACCTAAAGATTTATATGCCGAATTAATTAAACCTTCAGAACTAAATGATGGACGTAAATTAAGATATTCTAAGGGTTTATCCATTGCTAAATACCATGGACATAAGATGATTTCACATGAAGGAGCAATCCCTGGTTTTATAGCTGATTCACGCTATTTCCCAGATCAAAAACTAGCCATTGTTGTTTTAATCAACACCTTAGGGCGATTACAACCAACCACTATTTCAAATACTATTGCCGATATTTTACTACCTAAATCAGCACCTGAAAAAGAAGTCGTATTTGAGGGAGATTTAAACAAATATAAAGGATCGTACAGCGGAGCTGTTAGAGGAAGAAATATAACCCTCATTGTTAAATCAACCGAAAAGGATCTTGTCATTGATAGCCGTCGCAGAAAAGACACCCTAAGTTATGTTGGTAATTATAAATGGTCTTTAGGAAATCGGTATTTTTCTTTTGGCAATCAGAATGGAGAAACTGAAATGTTATATATTGATTCTGGTTACGGATATTATGTTTTGAAAAAAGATGAATAAATTATGCTTTGAATATCAATTAACATTTAAGCAATCCTTAAATAAATATTTGATACTTAAATCATATATTTGTTATTTGTAAAAGCAACTATTTTATTCATTATTTCAACGGATTATTATGATTAAATTAAATGGGATTTATCCTCCCTTACCCACTTCATTTGACGATAAGGAAGAGCTTGCATTGGATAAAATGAAGGCCAATATTGCTCAATTGAGTCAATACGATTTAGCCGGATTTTTAGTTCTTGGTTCAAATGGAGAACTTGTAAATCTTACGGAGAAAGAAAAATATGCCGTTTATAAAGCTTCCCGAGAGGCTATTCCTTCGGATAAAATTATGTTAGCTGGTACTGGAGGGCAATCAACCCGCGAAACCATCAGCAATACCATAGCCGCTGCTGAAGCAGGTGCCGATGCTGTTTTGGTACTCAATCCTTCCTACTATCGTGGATTGATGACACAACAAGCTCTAATCACCCATTATTGGGCTGTGGCTGATGCCTCAATTGTTCCTGTTATTGTCTACAATATGCCGGCAAACTCTGGTTTGGATATAGATGCCGAAACCATTGTAAAAATTTCTGCCCATAAAAACATCATTGGAATGAAAGACTCGGGAGGAAATATTATAAAAATGGGAGATATTAAACGAATGGCAAAAGATGATTTTCAAATATTGGCTGGATCCGCTAGCTTTTTATTGCCTGCATTTACGGTAGGTGCCATTGGAGGAATTTTAGCATTAGCGAATATTGCACCCGAAAAATGCATTAGTGTTTATGAAGATTTCTTTTCAGGGAATATTGAAAAGGCACAAAAAACACAATTGGAATTAATCCCAATGAATGCAGCCGTGACCAGTAGATGGGGAATTCCTGCCTTGAAATCGGCCATGAATTATATGGGTTTGTATGGCGGAATTGCCCGCAAACCAATACTTCCCATTAGTGAAGATGTACAGCAAAAACTAATTAACTTAATAGAGAAATACATCAAATAAGAAATTTAATACTGACTTATGAAAGCACGTAAATTATTAATGATCCCCGGACCTATTGAATTCGAAGCAGAAGTGATGCAAGCGATGGCAATTCCAACACCCAGCCATGTAGCCCCTAACTTTATCGAATGCTTTGGCAATGCTTTGGAATTGATGAAAGAAGTGTGGTTTTGTCCATCGGGACAAGCCTTTATCATTGCTGGTACCGGAACATTAGCCATGGATATCGCGGGTTCAAATTTGATTGAAAGCGGAGATAATGCCTTGGTCATTTCAACGGGTTATTTTGGAGAACGTTATGCTGATCTTTTAAAACGCTATGGTGCGAATGTGGATGTATTAAGAGCTCCCGTAGGAGATATTGTAGTGATGAGTGAAGTAGAGGCTCAACTTCAAAAGAAGAATTATAAGCTGATGACATTTACGCATGTAGATACTTCTACAGCAGTGCTTAATAATGCAAAATCTTTGGGTGCATTGGGTCAAAAATATGATGTATTAACTATACTCGATGGGGTTTGTTCAGTTGCGGGCGAAGAAATCCGACAAGAGGAGTGGGGGATAGATGTGGTTTTGACGGCTTCGCAAAAGGCCATTGGAGTACCTCCGGGATTGGCACTATTAGTGGCTTCACCAAAAGCTATGCAAGTATTTGAAAACAGAAACACGCCTATAGGAAATTATTATTGCGATTTGGCCAATTGGTTGCCCATCATGAAAGCCTACGAAAACAGAACGCCTTCTTATTTCGGAACACCAGCGGTAAATCTAATCTTAGCTTTAGAATGTAGTTTAAAAATCATCCTCAAAGAAGGCATGGAAAATCGTTTTAAGCGACATCAACAAATTGCGAAAGCCTTTCGTTCTGCTATACAGGCATTGGGTTTAAAAATAATCCCTGTGAATGAAGCAGTTTCAGCCAATACCATGACGGCTCCTTATTTCCCTGAAGGAGTAATTGGTGGAAGTTTAATAGGAGGAATGTCGAAAGCAGGAATTATCGTTGCTGGTGGATTGCTTGCTGAATTAAAAACGTCTTATTTTAGAGTAGGGCATATGGGTTCGGTAAATCGCTCTGATTTATTAGCAAGCATTGGTGCATTAGAATTTGGACTCAAAAAATGTAAATATAAATTTGAATCTGGTGCAGGTTTAAAAGCTGCTCAGGATGTTTTGAATGATTAGTAATAAGTAGGATTTATTCAATAAAAAAAGCACCTTCATTTTGAAAGTGCTTTTTTATTATATGCTTATTTCATTTAGTTCCGTGAACCAAAAATAGCGCTGCCGACTCTGATAAGGGTTGAACCTTCTTCAACAGCTATTGGAAAATCATCAGACATTCCCATAGATATCTCACTAAAGGAATCATCATCGACAAAGTATTTTTCTTTCATCTCATCAAAACTAGCTTTCAAAGAGCTAAATTCTTTACGGATTAAATCATAATCCTCCGTTAAAGTAGCCATACCCATGACACCCACAATGCGAATATTTTTTAAGGATTTCAAATAATCACTTTCGAGTATTGATAGTGCCTCACGAAGATTCAAACCAAACTTAGTTTCTTCTGTAGCAATGTGAAACTGTAATAAACAATCGATAATACGATTATTTTTAAAAGCATGTTTATTAATTTCACCCAATAGTTTTACACTATCAACCGAATGAACCAATTCTACAAAAGGAGCAATATACTTTACCTTATTTGATTGCAAATGACCAATAAAATGCCATTCGATATCTTCAGGCAATAAGGGTTGTTTTTCGCTCATCTCCTGTGCTTTATTCTCACCAAAAACACGTTGTCCAGTCATATAGGCTGTCAAAATATCTTCAACTGGTTTGGTTTTAGAGACAGCAATCAATTTAACGCTTTTGGGGAGCTTAGCTTTGATTTTTTTTAAACTCTTAGGTATGGGCATATTCTGGTAGTTTGTTATACAAAAATATCATTTTAGTCGAATCAACTGGAATTTATTTAATATTTTTGAACTCTTTTATAAATAATTTTTTACTATATGTTCCAAAAACTCATACTAAACCTTCTAAAACAACTATTATTCTGGGTATTGTACTTTTCATTTATTCGTGCATTTTATTTGGTTTTTAATTTATCAGAACTTACTAATGATTCTATTGGTTTATGGGAATGCATGGCTTCGTTTATTTATGGTTTTCGTTTGGATTTGGCTACGGCTTGCTATCTGATCATTATTCCCTTTTTACTTATTTTGTTACAATCGCTTTTCAAGCATCAATTTCTACGCTTGGCTTTAAATATTTACACTGGTATTATTTTAATCATTTTCACCCTCCTTATTACTGCTGAAATGGGAATATATGAAGAGTGGAAAACCAAGATGCATTATAAGGCATTAACTTATATGACACATCCCTCAGAAATTTATAATACTGCCGAAACCAGTCAATTCATCATACTTTGGTTAATCTTTTTGAGCATTTTCTTTTTATCCTTTTGGATGTATAAGAAATTTTTTAGTAAAAATTTCGCTATCAAACGGAATTTTGTATTAAGCTTGATATTTTTGATTGTTACTCCTCCATTTATGGTTATAGGAATGCGTGGGGGTGTTCAAGAAATTCCTGTCATTCAAAGTCAATCCTATTATTCTAAACACAATATTTTGAATTTGGCAGCTGTAAACTCTGGTTTTAATATATACGTAAGTATTATCGAAAATTATCGAAATATTGGTAAAAATCCATTTAAATACTACACAAATGAAGAAGTGAATAAAACATTAACAAAAATCTATAAAACGGAAAAAGATAGTAGTTTACAGATTTTAAAAACAAAACAGCCCAATATCGTATTAATTTTATGGGAAAGTTGTTCGGCTACTTTGATTGAATCTCTTGGTGGTATACCAGGAGTTACACCCTCCTATCATGAGTTGGAAAAAGAAGGAATTCTGTTTAATAATATATATTCAACAGGAGCACGCTCTGAACAGGGGATGGCAGCTATTTTCTCCGGATTTCCTGCTCATCCAATTTCTTCGATTACAATCCAGCCTAATAAAGCAGGGAAACTAAAAACAATGACCCACATTTTTAATGGATTGGGTTATCAAACATCCTTCTATTTTGGAGGGCAGCTTATTTATGGAAATATAAAGAGTTTTATTATTCACAATGGCTTTAATAAAATTAAGGAAGTTTACGATTTTCCTGATCTACCAAAAGGAAAATTAGGGATACATGATGAGTTTATGCTAAATCAACAGCTGAGAGAGCTAAATAAGGAAAAAGAGCCATTCTTCTCAGCCTTATTTACCTTGAGTACACATTCGCCATATGATATGCCTATGAATGATAAAAAAGATTGGGGATTTAATAACGATATCAATAATTATTTAAATTCAGCCCTTTATACTGATTGTAGTTTGGGTGCTTATTTTGAAAAAGCCAAAAAACAGGATTGGTATAAGAACACCTTATTTATTATTGTATCTGATCACAGTCACCATTCCTATCCTCACGACCCATTTCATACTAAAGAATACCATAAAATACCGATGTTGTTTATAGGAGATGTGATTAAAGATGAATATAAAGGGCTACAATGGAATAAATTGGGTAACCAAACCGATTTAGTAGCAACCCTTTTCAATCAGATAGATTTGAAAATGGAAGCCAAGGATTTCCACTGGAGTAAAAACTTATTAAATCCATATGCCCCCGAATTTGCAAATATTGCTTTTGAAGAGGGTATAGGTTGGGTACGTCCATCAGGTAATTTCTTTTATGATAATCGCTTAGATTATTTTTACTATAATAATATTCCTAAGGAATACAGTGATTCAATTATTCGTGAAGGTAAGTCCTTTCTACAATCTGTATTTCAAGAATATATGGATTATTAACTAGGCTCATAACAGCATTTCATTGGTAAAAATATTTTTTTTCTTTAAGTAATGCTGTCATCATTTATCCACTTTTATTTTTTCGATCCCATTTACTTGAGCAAGTTCACCACCTATTAAATCTTCGTATAAATTTCCTTGATATCCATATGAAACATATTTAGTTAGATTCTAAATTAGAATAACCCAGAACCCCAATTATTAGTCTATCAGATATTTATAATCTTCACCTAATTTAATATATAAAAAAAAGAAAAAAATAGGGGTACTTTTTTTTAAAAATGGAATAAAAAGATAGAATAAAAAGCAATTTATTTTAACGTTCTTTCCCTATCCTACCAAAGTTCACACGTGCATTGCGACTCCGGGCAACTAAGTTACATACTTCCACTTCCCCGGAGTCGTTTTTATTATTTGCAAAAAAAGCCCTTTGAGGGCTTTTTTAA